>DAOUWX010000285.1 GCA_030666935.1 Atribacterota bacterium
AATATAATAAAAAAATATTTAAAAAGAAAAAGAGATGATTATGCCTTATATAGAAAGGGAATAATGGGGAAATTAATTTATACTAAATATCCACATTTGCTTTTTTATATAATTAGCCATGCAAAAATAGATTATAATTCAAAAATACTCGATGTTGGTTGTGGTACAGGTAGTCTGCTTTATTCTCTAAACGAAACAGGTTTAAAGGATTTAGTAGGTGTAGACCCATATATAAGTGAAGATATAATAGATGAAAATATAAAAATATTTAAAAAAACTATTCTTGAGTTACCCGATAATAAGAAGTTTGATTTGATTATTTCTAATCACTCATTCGAACATATCCCGGACCAATTAGACACACTTGTTAAAGTATCAAAAATATTGTCCAAAAATGGTTCCTGCTTAATTAGAATACCAATAAAGACAGATTATATTTGGAATCGATATGGTATTAATTGGGTTCAAATAGATGCTCCAAGACATTTTTTCCTTCATTCTGTTAAGAGTTTTAAATTGTTGGTGGAAAAGTCTGGGTTAAAGTTAAATGATACGATTTTCGATTCTACTGAATTTCAATTTTGGGGGAGCGAGCAATACAAAAGAGGTATTTCGTTAAATTCAGAAATTTCATATTTAGTAAACCCTGAGAAGAGTATATTCAAAAAAGAAAAAATACGGGAATATGAAAATATGGCCAAAGAATTGAATAAGAATGATCAAGGGGATCAATCAGCATTTATTTTGGAAAAAAGTCGATGACCATTTTACTTGCAAACTTTTAAAATTATAAGTTTTATAAAAATTATTCAAAAGGGGTAAAAAAATGAAAGGAATAATCTTAGCCGGCGGGGCGGGGAATAGGCTTAGCCCTCTAACCAGAGCAATAAGCAAGCAGTTGATTCCAGTGTATGACAAACCGATGATATATTATCCTTTATCTACTTTGATGTTAACAGGGATTAAAGATATATTAATTATCTCCACTCCTCAGGATTTGCCAAAATTTAGGGAGCTTTTAGGAGATGGACTAGAGGTAGGACTTAATATTTTCTATAAAGAACAGCCCAAACCAGAGGGGATTGCCCAGGCTTTTATTATTGGAGAAAAATTTATAGAAAATGATTCGGTCTGTTTAATATTAGGGGACAATATATTCTATGGGCATAGTTTTTCCATGACCTTACAGAAGATGGCAGGGCTAAAAAAAGGAGCTTGTATCTTTGGCTACTGGGTGGCCAATCCTCAAAGGTATGGAGTGGTCGAATTTAATGAAAAAAACGAGGCTGTAAGTATAGAAGAAAAGCCCTCCTATCCTAAATCAAATTACGCTGTTCCCGGACTTTATTTTTATGATAATCAGGTTGTAAATATTGCAAAAAATTTAAAGCCCTCTACCCGGGGGGAGCTGGAGATAACTGATGTAAACTTAGCTTACTTAAAGATGAGGAATCTTAAGGTAGAACTTTTGGGCCGGGGTTATGCCTGGTTGGATACCGGCACCCCGGACAGTCTGCTTGATGCTTCTAATTATGTTGCCACCATGGAAAGAAGGCAAGGGTTAAAGATTGGATGCATAGAAGAGGTGGCTTTTAGAATGGGTTATATTGATAAGAATCAGTTTAAGGGAATAATTGAGAGATTATCGGAAAATGATTATAAAAAATATCTGAATATAATTTTAAAAGAAGAGCGAAAGATAAGGTAGGATAGATATGAAATTTAAAAAAGGTGAAATTGAAGGGGTAATAATAGATAAATTAATTAAATTTTCTGATGAGAGAGGTTTTTTGGTAGAGACTTTTAGAAAGGATAGCCTGTCTAGTGATTTGCATCCGGTGATGAGTTATGTCTCTTATACCAGACCGGGAGTAACCCGGGGGCCTCATGAGCATAAAAAGCAAACCGATATATTCTGTTTTATGGGACCGGGCAATTTTAGGATAAAACTGTGGGATAATCGGAAAGAAAGTAAGACTTTTGGATATTGTGTGGAGATAATAGGAGGAGAGGATAATCCTATAAAGATAATTGTTCCTCCCGGAGTAGTTCATGGCTATAGAAATATCTCCCAAGAAGCAATGGGAATGGTGTTAAATTATCCGGATAAATTATATCAAGGTTGGGACAGGAAAGAAGAAGTTGATGAGATAAGACATGAAGATAAAGAGGATGAATTTTATTTAGATTTTATTAAAGAGGATAAATAGTCTATGATCTGGCTTATCGGAAATAAAGGCATGCTGGGTAATGATGTAGAAAAATTATTAAAAGAGCGTGGGCTTACTTATTGGACTAGTGATAAGGAAGTCGATATTAGTGATTATAAAGCGTTGGAGAAATTTGGAAAAGATAAGAAGATTAAATGGGTAATCAATTGTGCAGGATATACTAAGGTAGATAAGGCAGAAGAAGAAATAGATGAGGCCTTTAGGCTAAACAGAGATGGGGTTAGGAATATTGCCTTATTTTCAGCAAAAAGGCAAATTAAATTAATTCACATCTCTACTGACTATGTCTTTGATGGACGAAAAAAGCGAACCACGGGCTATAGCGAAGATGACAAAACTAATCCTATAAATATATATGGTAAGAGTAAATTGGCCGGTGAAAAGGAAATTAATAAAATATCAGAAGAATATTTTATCATCCGTACAGCCTGGCTCTACGGAAAACAGGGAAATAATTTTGTCTATACCATGTTAAGATTGTTTAAAGAAAGAGATTCAATAAAAGTGGTAGAAGACCAGTGGGGCTCTCCAACTTATACGGCGGATTTAGCCGGTGCTATTTTAAAGATAATAGAAGATGATTCAGTTAGTTATGGGGTATATCATTTTACCAATGAAGGTGTGACCAGCTGGTATGAATTTGCCCGGACTATTTATAAAAAAGCTAAAAAATTAGGATTAATTGAAGGCAATAAGAAA
>DAOUWX010000350.1 GCA_030666935.1 Atribacterota bacterium
AAATATTTTTGCTTAATAAAAATATTTTTGCTATTATAAGTACAAAATAAATTGCATTTTCACCCGAGTTATCCACAGATGTTAATAAACTGTTAATAACTTCTTTAAACCCTTTACTTTTAGCTGTTTAGAAATCTATAAAGAAAGTATTAAAGTTTATTTTTTTGAGAAAAATGTTAAAATTTAATAAAAAACCTCTTCCAAAGTTTTCCACAGCCGACTGTTAACTTTGGGGAAAATTCATAAAACCCTTATAACTTATGGATTTTCGTAAATAATTTATAGTTTGATAACTCTTTTTCAATCTATAAAACTTTTATAATCAGATTCAGACAAAAAATATTTAATTGTGCGGGAAGGTGGTATATGTATGGAGTTTGCAGAGATTGAAGAACTGTGGAATAAAATTTTAGAAACAATAAAAAAAGAATTAAACCCTCAGGCTTATAATAGCTGGTTCAGCAAAACGAAAGTTGTAAAATTTAGCGAAAACGAGTTGATAATTTCTGCCCCCGGCGACTTTTGTAAAGACTGGTTGGAAAAACACTATTCCGGCTTTATTAAAGACATCCTTAAAAGGACTCTTGGCTCAGATGACAGTTTAAAAATAGAGTTTATAGCAACTGATCAAAAATTTTCTGCGCCTACTCGCTCTACCCCTAAACTTAAAGCAAACAAAAAAAAATCAGAATCTTCCTTAAAAAATAATGAACTTGCTTTAACTTCAAAATATACTTTCGATAATTTTGTAGTAGGGGACAGTAACCGCTTTGCCCACGCTGCCTGTCTTGCGGTAGCTCAATCTCCTGCTAAATCTTACAACCCTTTATTTGTATATGGGAAAGTGGGCTTGGGTAAAACTCATTTAATGCAGGCTATTGGTAGGTATATTAAGCAACAAAACAGTAAAATTAAGGTTTTGTATATATCTTCGGAAAAATTCACTAACGAGATGATCGATTCTATAAGAGATGACCGCACTGTTGCCTTTCGTGATAAATACCGCAGTGTAGACGTATTATTAATCGATGATATACAATTTTTGGCCGGGAAGGAAAGGACCCAGGAAGAATTTTTTCATACCTTTAATACTTTATATGAGTCTAATAAACAGATAGTAATTACCAGCGACCGGCCGCCGAAAGATATTACTACTTTAGAAGAACGTTTAATATCCCGCTTTGAATGGGGATTAACAACTGATATTAAAGCTCCTGATTATGAGACCCGTATCGCTATTTTAAGAAAAAAAGCCCAGGCAGAAAATTTAAGTGTCCCTGCTGAAGTAATTAATTTTATCGCCGACAAGATTCCTTCTAATATCAGGCAATTAGAAGGGGCTTTAACTAAATTGGTTGCTTTTTCTACCTTCACTAAAAAGGAATTATCTGTTTCTTTATCTCGTGATGTATTAAAAGATATTATCCCTTTAGAAAATAAAAAAATTTCAATTGAACAGATTCAAAAGGCGGTAACAGATTATTATGTTATTAAAATCAATTCTTTATTATCTAAAAAAAGGACCAAAGATATTGTTCTGGCCAGACAGGTGGCTATTTATCTTTCCCGGGAATTAACCGATTTGTCCTTAACTTCAATAGGGGAAGCCTTTGGTAGAAGAGATCATACCACAATTATTCATTCTTATAATAAAATTAAAGATAAAATTAAAAAAGATAAGGGTTTTAAAAATATTATAAATAATCTAAATTTAGATATTAAAAAAATCTAATTGTTAATAACCTTATAATAATATGTTTAAAACTTCTAGTTGTTAAATAATTTTTTTAATTAAAAATAAAAAATGGGGAATATGTTAATATTTAAAATTTTTATCCCTGTTTTTATCCACAGGATATTAATAATAAAATATTAGAGTTTATTTTTCTTTCCCCAGTTTTAACAATACTATTACTAATAATACTATATCTTTAATTTAATTATTTAGAGTAAAGGAGTAAAAAAATATGAAAATTATTTGTTCTCAAGAAAGCTTATTGCACGGAATTCAAACCGTACAAAGAGGAATATCCAGTAAAATTGGGTTACCTATCTATAACGGAATACTTTTTGAAGCGAATGAGGACAATAAAGTCCATCTATTCGCTACCGATTTAGAAATCGGAATAGATTGTTATATTCCGGCCCAGGTTATTAAAACCGGTTCCACGGTTATTCCCAGTAAAATAATAAGTGAATTAATTAAAAAATTTCCCGAAGGGAAAATAGAAATAGAATGTTTAGACGGTAATATTACTACTGTTAAAGAAAATAGTTCTAATTATAAAATCTTAGGATTT
>DAOUWX010000354.1 GCA_030666935.1 Atribacterota bacterium
AAAGATCAAAGATTGAAGTCTGCCCATTTCTCTTAGATTTTTGATATTCTTGCCCGTTTTTCAATGATACATCTAAAGTCGCCAGTAATTGGGATCTTCTTGCACCGATAGAATCGAAGGCACCACACTTTATTAAACTTTCGATTACCCTCTTATTTACTACTCTTAAATCAACTCTCTGGCAAAAATCGAGCAAAGAAATAAAATTAGAATTTATTTTGCGTTCTTCAATAATACTTTTTATAGCTTTCTCGCCAACATTTTTCACAGCAGCTAACCCAAAACGAATAGCCTTTCCCTCTACTACAGTAAAATTTACTAAACTCTGATTTATATCGGGAGGTAGTATTTCGATATTCATATTCCGACATTCTTTTATATACAAGGCTACTTTATCGTTGTTGCCCATAATACTGGTAAGCAAAGAAGCCATGTATTCTATGCTATAATGAGTTTTTAAATAGGCAGTCTGATAGGAGATAAAGGCGTAAGAAACGCTGTGAGATTTATTAAAACCATACCCGGCGAAATAGGCTATCAAATCAAATATTTCAGCAGCAGTATTTTTTTTGATATTGTTTTTTTGAGCACCTTTTATAAAAAGTTCCCTTTGTTTTTCCATTACTCCTTTCTGTTTTTTCCCCATAGCTTTTCGCAGGATATCTGCTTGTCCCAAGGTAAATCCTGCTAATTCACTGGCAATTTTCATAACCTGTTCCTGGTAAACGATTACTCCGTAAGTTTCTTTTAATATGGACTCTAATCGAGGATGTGCATATTTTATTTCTACAATTCCCTTCTTGCCATTAATGAAATCCTCGATCATACCACTCCCCAAAGGTCCTGGTCTATACAATGCCAGCAAGGCAGTAATGTCTTCTATATTTTCAGGCTTTAATCTTTTAACTAAATCTCTCATCCCTTCGCTCTCTAATTGAAAAATGCCAGCACAGTTTCCCTTAGACAACATCTTGTATACTTTTTTATCATCCAAAAGAATCTTGTTTAAATCAAGCTCTTCACCCCGAGTATGTTTTATTATCTTTAAGGCGTTGGTTATAACAGTTAAAGTGCGAAGTCCTAAAAAATCCATCTTCAATAATCCCAGTTCTTCTAATTCAGCCATAGCATATTGGGTACATATTTCTCCTTCTGCTGTCTTTTGTAGAGGAACATAATCAATCAGAGGCTTTCGAGAAAGAACTATACCCGCAGCATGAGTAGAAGCATGTCGTGCTAAACCTTCTAAAGAAGAAGCGGTCTCAATTAATTTTTTTATATCCTTATCATTTTTCATTAACTCGTTGAGCCGGCTTTCCATCTTTAAAGCCTTTTCGATAGTAATATTGGGTTCCCAGGGGATCATTTTAGCGATAGTATCCACCCGAGCGTAGGGAATTCCCAATGCTCTTCCCACATCCCTAACAGCAGCTCTGGCTGCCATAGTACCAAAAGTAATTATCTGAGCTACTTTATCATTACCATATTTTTTAGAAACATATTCAATTACTTCTTCTCTTCGTTCATAACAAAAATCAATATCAAAGTCTGGCATACTGATTCTTTCAGGATTTAAAAATCTTTCAAACAGCAATCCATATACTATAGGGTCAATATTGGTAATATTTAGACAATAGGCGACTAAACTTCCTGCTGCAGAACCTCGACCAGGTCCCACCATAATTCCCTTTTCTTTAGCATATCTTACAAAATCCCACACAATTAAAAAGTAAGGTTCGAATTCCATTTTTTTAATAACTGAAAGTTCGTATTCTAATCTTTCCTCTAACTGTTTTGTAATCTCGGAATATCTCTCATTAAGCCCTTTATAACAAAGCTCTTTTAAATAAGTGTTAATATTATGTTCAGTAGGAATCTTAAATTCTGGTAAGTGAGCGTGCCTAAAATCTATTTCTAAATTGCATCTTTCAGCAATACGGATGGTGTTTTCAAGGGCTTGAGGAACTTTTGAAAAATTTTCATTCATCTCTTCGGGGGAATTAAAATAAAACGCATCGGTAGAAAATTTTAGGCGTTTAGGATCACTTAAATTAGTGGCTGTTTGGATACAAAGCAATATTTCGTGGGCTCGAGCATCTTCCTTATTTATATAATGAATATCATTGGTCGCAGCAAGGGAGATGGAAAGTTCTTGACTTATCTCAATGAGACTTTCATTTACAATTTCCTGTTCGGGAATGCCGTTTTCTTGTAGTTCTAAATAAAAATTATCTTCTCC
>DAOUWX010000157.1 GCA_030666935.1 Atribacterota bacterium
CTGTTTTCAATTTCTGTTCTATTGGGGTCTTCATGAGTCCAGAAAGTAATTTCAATGTTGGCAGCTGCGTTAACTGTCATAGATAGAAGAAGCACAAAAAGAAAAATAGTAAATACCTTTTTCATTGATACAAACCTCCTTAAAAAATTAATATAGTAACTTTCTTCTTATTTCTTATTAACTAAATTCTTCCTTCACCTCCCTCCCTTAATTTTATCAGGGGACGGTCCTTTGACAAAGTATAATGACTACATAGACAAACGGGCCTGCCCTCGTGAAAACGGGGAACGCCTGTCCTACAATTAACGGGTTTGATAAATCAAAACACTTATCTTTTTTAATTTTGTAAAGATAATTAATCTCTTTAACTAAATTATTCTTGATTTGATTTTTATGTTTATATTTAATTATTTAACATAATTCATAAATTCCAGCTTAAATATTATAATTTTAATTTTAAAAAAGAATTAAAAGGTAAATAGCAACCAAAATCGTATACGCTGCCAAATCTTTTGATAGGATCAAGCATCGACTATCAAAAAGCTTTTTTTGTGTTATTATCTCCTTATCACCCCCTTTTTTTTAAGCAATTAAATTTCATCTTTTAATCCTTTCTTCCCTCCTTTCCCGGGATAATAAGCCTTCTCCCAATATTTAAATCAAGTTGAAAGAGAAAAATTAAATATATCTTGTAAAATTACAGCTGCAGACCCAATCACTTCAAAATCCTCTCCAAGAGAAGTCGGGCAAATCTCCAGTCCATCAGTTAGAACATTTAATGCCCGCTGGGAAACTAATTTCTTTACCCTTGATAGCAGAAAATGGTTATCATATACAATCTCTCCTCCAAGGATGACTATCTCTGGATTAAATAAATTAACCAGATTGACAATTCCTGTCGCCAGATAAGTTGCAATATCTTCCATAATATCTTTAGCCACCTGATCTCCTTTGTCCAAGGCACAGCGGAAAATATAAGGAGAAATTCGAGTTACATCGCCTTCTGCCAATTCGAGCATAACCGTGTGCTTCCCCTTTGCTATAAAAGATAACACCTTAGAATATATAGCAGGCCAGCTCACATAGTTTTCAAGACAGCCTATATTTCCGCAATCACAATGAATACCATCTTTATTTATACTCGTATGACCAAGTTCTCCTGCTCCTCCCCGATAGCCGCGAAAGATAGATCCATTAATAACAATCCCAGCCCCTACTCCATCAGCAATTGTAATATACGCTAAGTTTTCATATTTAGCATATGCTCCAAATTTTTTTTCCGCCAATAAAATTGCATTCGTATCATTCTCCAGCCATGTGTTTAGCTTAAAACGCCTTTCCACTATCTCTTTCAAGGGAATATCCTTCAACCTTAGTTTCGAATTATAGCGAATCACACCTTGTACCGCATCAACAATCCCTGGAGAGATAATGGAGATCCCAATACATTTTGTTAAACTGGAATATTCGCTTAGGAACTGACCTATCGACTTTAAGACATAAGCAATTATAGACTGACCCGTAAGAGCACGAACAGGAAAAACCTTTTCTCTGCAAACATCTGCTACCAAATTCATTTCAGCAATCTTAATGGCAGAATTGCTAATTGAAACACCAATAAGAAATCGGCTATCGGGAGAAAATCGAATAAGAATAGGTTTTCTACCACCACTGGATGCCCCTACACCATCCTCACATACCAATCCTTGCTGAAGTAATTTTCTTACTGCGGCAGTCACCGTAGTGGGGCTTATTTTATTCCTTTTAGCGATTTCACTGCGGGAAATAGGACCATAATGGCGTATCGTCTTAAGGATAATAGACCTATTTAGTTCTTGAATTAATTTTAAATCCCCAGTTCTTTGCATTTAATTAGCCCTTTATTTATAAACTTTCTTTTTCCAATGACTTTATTAAGTCTCTTTAAATAAATAATATACTATCTTATACTTATTGTCAATAAAAATTCTTAAAAAAATTCAATGTCAGGGGGACGGTTCTTTTGACACTTTTCTTACTGTTACCCGATTTATCCTAATTAAATTAAAATTTACCACCTCTTTATACTATTTTATCCCTTTGGTATTTATTGTCAGGAGAACCGTCCCCCTGACACCGTCCCCCTGACAATTTATTTTTTAGCAGAAACTGAAAGAGACTTAAGGTAAATATGAGGGAATTTATATTTGCCGGATATCCATTTAGACTTATCACCTAAAGCAACTATATTTTTTAGTTCTTCTATGGCATTGCCGGCAATCATCACATCTTTAACCCGGCCTACTATTTTACCCTTTTCTATTTTATAACCCAGCTGTACATTATTAGAAAAGGCTCCGCTTATTATATTCCCCTGTCCCAGTCCAAGAACCTGGTCGATAATTATTCCTTCCGAAATATCTTTGATCATCTCTTTAAATGAAACTTTTCCTTCCTCCATCACTAAATTACTTATGCCGGGAACAGGTTCGCTTTGTAAGCCGGCTCTCAAACCATTTCCGGTACTCTCTACGCCAGCCCTCCCCGCAGTCTGTAAATCATAATAAAAATTCTTAATCTCTCCTTTTTTTACCAAAGGAACCCTTTTCATTTCTACTCCCTCATCATCAAAAGGAGCACTGCCTACAGCAAAATTTATAGTGCCATCACTATAAAGAGTTAACAGATCGCTCCATAATTTCTTATTTTTCCGGGTAGCCAAAGGCGAAATCTTCTTCAGGACCATCTTTCCGTTTAAACCGCTGATTATGGGAAGAATTAGAACCAACGCTGCCTTGGGGGTGAAGATAACCGGCATCTTCCCGCTTTCCACAGGGATAATTTTCTCTCCCCATTCTAAATTTTCAATTATCCCAGAGGTCAATTCTTCAACATTAAGATTGTCTTTTCCCGACTCAATAGAAGAATAAACCATCAACATATCTTGGTTTTTGATTTGTTGAGCCATCATCGAATAAGCAATTGCCGTCTTGCTATAAGAAAAAAAACTTCCCCGGGAATTAAAATATTCTACCTCACTAGAATCTTTTAAAATAGTTACATCGCAACGCAATTTTCGGTCAAAATCTTTTACTTTTCCTAAAATATCTTTACCAATCTTAACCATCTCTTCTATACTTTTGTCTTCTACTTTTCTGTCATATATATTTACTTTTTTCTTTTCTTTCCCTCCTCTTTTAATTTCCCCGAGGAAATTAAAAGAGGCTTTTGCCCCAAATTCTGAGGTAGCTGCTGCCTTTTCAACCATTAAATCAAAATCTTCACTTCCGGTAAACGAAGAAAATCCAATCTTGCCTTTATTTATCACTCGTAATGCCTTCCCCTCGCTCTCCGAAATATCGATAGATTTTAATCTATTTACTTCAAAATTTACCGGAACAGTCTTGCTCTTTACTTTAAATAGTTCGGCTGAATCTACTTTCTTGCAGGCTTGCTGTAATAATTTTTCCATCTTATTTACCCCCCACTACTACTTTTTTTATCCTAAGGTGCGGACTACCAAAAGAGACTGGTAGAGGACTTTGTCCCGCTTTCCCGCATCCACCACCGGATTCAATCATCTTCAAATCATTTCCTACTCCCTCAATATTAAGAAGGGTGGTAAATAAATTCCCACTTAAAACTACATCTTTAACCGGTTCAGCAATCTCACCGTCTCTTATCATATAACCTTCCCCGGCACTAAAAGTAAACATCTCAAAAGTAGTCATCCCCCCATAGCAGTCCTTGGCATAAATTCCTTTCTTTATTCCAGATAATAAATCTTTAAAAGGAACTTCTCCATTTTCGATATAAGTATTGGTCATTCGAACAATCGGTTTGAACCGATAATTGAGGGCGCGGGCGTTTCCGGTTGGCTCTTCCCCCATTTTAGCAGCGGTTTCCCGCGAATGTAATCTGCCTGTAAGGATTCCCTCTTTTATCAGATAATTTTTTTTGGTTTTAACTCCTTCATCATCATATTTGGCAGAACCTAATAAATCCGGAATAGAACCATCATCAACCACATTAAGTTTGGGTGAGCCAAATTTCTTCCCTAATTTCATTAAACCGCTCATCCTCTCGTCTTCATATAAAAAATCAGCTTCGCTAAGATGCCCAAAGGCCTCATGGATAAAAACCCCGCCTAATGTCTGGTCTAAGATAACCGTATATTCCCCGCCTTCCACCGGCTGTGCCTTAAGAAGATTAATTGCCCGAAAGACTGCTTTTTGTGCTTTGGTGGAAATTTTTTCCATTATTTTAAAACCCTTGGTAGTGCCAATACTTTCACTGGCCAGTTGAACATTATCCCCCTCTCGGGCTATGGCTGTAAAGCGCGCACTTAAAAACGGCTTTTCCTGTTCGATATAACTGCCTTCCGAATTGGCAAAATAAGTAGTAGAAAATCTGTCGGTATAGATTACATTAGAGGATTTGATCAGAGGATTAGATTTCATAATTATATTATTATAATTTTCCATTAAATTTTTCTTTTCACTCAAACTTATCTCACGGAAATCCTTATCTAATTCCCGCTTAATTATCTCTACAACTGGCGGAATAACTGATAACTTACTCTCTTCTTTGCCGATTAAACTCGCTACCTCTATTGCCTCTCCAACTTTCTCTTCTAAATCATTAAGCTGATTAAAGGAAACAAAGCCCCATCCCCCTTTTACCAGGGCACGGACATTTCCTCCTGTCTGCTGGGAACAATTTATCTTTTCTAACTTCTTCCCCTGAAAATGAATAGTAGTAGTTTCTTTCTTTTCCGCCCTTATCTCAATATAATCTGCACTGTTCTTTTTATTTTCTAAAATCTTTTCTAAGATCTCTCTCACAACTATTTTCTCCTTTGTATATTCTAATTATTCCAATTCTAACCTTCCCCTGCCCTGTATAGTAGATATCTTACTATACGGGGTC
>DAOUWX010000151.1 GCA_030666935.1 Atribacterota bacterium
CTAACGACTAACGACTAATTTAACTGGTTAATTAATTTCATAATCTTTATTCTTATCTTAATTGGTCAATTGGGTAATTATCTACAATTTTTCGACTTCTTATCGATTATATGCTATATTATTTACAATAATAAAAAATAAATTTTAACCTTGCGTTTCTTGAAGTGTACCTAACGAAGAAGCCAGAATTCAGAATTCAGAATATAACGATAATTTTTAATCGGTAAATTGGGTAATTGGTCAATTGGGTAATTATTATATTTGTATCTTGTATTTAATACTAACGACTATTCACTAACGACTAACGACTATTTTAAGAGGAGTAACAATTTATGAAATATAAAAATGCAATAATTTTTGTTCTAATAATCTTATCAATCAGCTTAAGCGGCTGCTTTATAAATCCTTCCATTCCAAATATTCCCGAATGGACGGTAATGATTTACCTTGATGCCGATAATAATTTAGAGAGCGCTGGTATTGATGATATGAATGAGATGGAAATGGTTGGCTCTACAGTCGATGTAAATATAGTGGTTCAGGCAGATCGAATTCCTGGCTATGATATTTCCAACAGTAATTGGACCAACACCAGAAGATATTATATTACTCAGGATTTTGATCCCTTTCAGATAAATTCCCAGTTCAATAATTTGGGCGAGCTTAACATGGGTGACCCCCAGACCTTAGTCGATTTTGCCAGCTGGGCAATAACTGAATATCCAGCTGAAAAATATCTACTGGTAATCTGGAATCATGGAGGAGGGTTCCGGTCTCCGGTATATATTGCTAAAGATATTGCCTGGGATGATACCAGCGGAGGAGACAAAATAACTATGACAGAATTAGAATATGCCCTCTCGGTGATTAGTGCTCAAATGGGGAAAAATATTGATATAGTAGGGATGGATGCCTGTTTGATGGCAATGAGTGAAGTGGCTTATCAAATAAAAAATCATGCCGATATCCTGGTTGCCTCAGAAGAAAATGAACCAAGTGATGGCTGGCCTTATGATACTATTTTAAGCCAGCTTGTTGCTAATCCCACTACTTCTCCCGAACAATTAGCGACAGACATCGTTTATAAATATATTTATTCTTATCCTTTCTATGATGTCACTCAATCAGCAATTAATTTGAGTTATATGGACGATTTAGCCAATCAATTATCTAATTTAGCTCTGGCTATAATGAGCGATACTCTAACCCCTAAGAGTTTTTACATAAATGCTGCTTATAACAGTCAGTACTATGGAGATCCAGATTTTATTGATTTATATGATTTTTGCAGCAAGGTTTTAATCTATTCTTATAATGATCAAGTGAAATCTATTGCCTTAAGCACCCAACAAACCTTAATAAGTTCCGTGGTAATAAATTCAAACTATAACGGGTGGAGCGTAAGCGGCTCTAAAGGTCTTTCTATTTACTTTCCATGGTATTATGCTTATAATTCCAGTAAGTATAGCAGCATCAACTTTGCTCAGGATACTTTTTGGGATGAAATGCTTTTATCTTTGGGGCTTTAATGATATTATTATAATATGCTTAAACAAAGATATTTATGGTTAATTTTAATAATAATTCTGGCTATAGCTCTTTCTTTTTATTTTATTTATAATAAAGGAAAAGAAGAGGACACTGGCAAAGCAGAAGAAGCGATTGAAGAATTTGAGGAAGAAGATGTCGAAGTAAATGAAGCTCCGGTCAAGATAGAAAAAGGAATAGTAGTAGGAATGAAAGCCGGGGAAAAAGAATGGGAAATAGAAGCTGCTAAAATATCTTTAGCCGAAGATAGGAAAAGAACTATCTTTGAAGAGATTAAAAAAGCGGTTATCTTTAAAAATAATGAACCCTTTTTAAATATCCAGCTTAATAAATGTATTGCCGACATGGGAAGCAAAAGTATGGAATTAATTGGAGAAGTGTTTATTGAAACTAAGGAAGGGGATATCTTAAAAGGAGATAGATTTTACTGGGATTCTGGAGAGGAAACCTTGGCCAGTTTGGAACCGGTGGAATTAACAGTAAAAGAAAATAATATTACTGCTGACTGGTTGATAAGTGATGTTGAACTAAATAAACTTGAATTGCAGGGAAATGTAAAAGTAACTTTCAAAATCGAATAATCTCTATCTTGTATTTATTTCTTGTGTTTTCCCAGCTAACGACTATTCACTAACGACTAACGACTAATTCGAAAGGAGTTTTCGTATACAATGAAAAATTGTAAAAAATCCTATTTTAGTAGGTTTCTGTTAACATTCATTATCTTTTCTCTAATTATATTTTTATCATTTTGTGCTTCTGCCCAGGAAGAAAAGAAAGAGACAGAAGAATCAGTGGTAAATATTCAGGCAGATAATGTGACTTATGATAAAAGCACGGATAAGATGATCTTTGAAGGGAATGTAATTATTACCCAGGAAGATATTACGCTAACCGCCCGTGAAGCTGATTTTGATGTAGATAAAAAGATTGGCCAGATAAAGGGTGATATAGAATTAGTTCAGAGTGATATTACCATTACCGGGGAGAACCTCGAAGCTTATCTTAATGATAAAAGATATATCTTTCAGGAGAAAGTAATATTAATTCAGGAGCGAAAAGACGAAGAAGAGAAAGAAGATAACATTACCTGGAATTGTAATAATCTGGAGATTTTTACCGATACCCAGGATTTAACTGCCACCGGGGAAGTAAAGATCTTAAAGAAAGATTATACCATCACCGCAGAGAAAGCAGTTTATATTGATGAGGAACAGAAAATTACTTTGGCAGGCAAGATAAGAATAGAAGAAGAGGGCGGTAGATGGATTACCGGCGATAAAGCCGTTTTTTATATTGACAGCGAAAGATTAGAAGTAGAAGGAAATGTCCGAAGCGGCATCAAATTAGACTAAAAGTTTCCCAAAGGTGCCAGGCACCTTTGGGAAACTTTTGGCGTAGAGGGGCGATTTTATGAGAATCATGAACGTGAAAAAAGTGATAATTTTTTTATTGATGATAGGAATAATGGTTATAATATCGGGATGTGCGAGGTGGCCAGAGGGACCGGAACCAGAGCCAGGGACGGAATACCAATTAGAAATAACAGTAGAGGTAACAGGGGAAATTAATTCTTATGATGGGATCTATTATATAGTTTTGGATGCTGATGAAGAATCTATCGATGGACCAGGAGATGATTTATTTTTCTGGGATGACGATTTTTATTATATTAATTTGGAAAACGAATTCTTTTATTTTGCTCAGGTAGAAGAGGGATCTCCGGAATTAGATTTGACGGATTATTTATATAGTGAAAATGAACTACAAGTAACTATTGCTCTTAGTGATTTAGGAAGTCCAAACAGTATCGATATTAATGTTATCACTACTGATTCAGCTAATAATACTTATGACCATTTAGACAGCTATTTTACCATTAATACTACTGTGCTTGGTTCTACGGCAACAAGAGAAGATTCAACAGGTGATTCAGGGGATGGCGGAGCAGATTTTGATATAGTAAAAGTTACAGCTGTAGTCGCTACCCTTTATTAGTATAATTAAAGGGCTAGTAAGTAGAAGTATGTAGAGACACGATGATACATCGTGTCTCTTTGATTTAATTTAACACAGTACACCACATTTACTACATTAACTCTCTCGACAGCTAAAATAATAGACAGGCGAGACGCCTGTCCTACGGTTTTATATTGTATTTTGTATCTTATAATTGGGCAACTAGTTAACTGAATTATCTTGTATTTAATATTAAATACCATTTACTGACGACTAAGATTAATTTTAACTGGCTAATTGGTTTTTCTCCTAATCGGCAAATTGGGCAATTGGTCAATTTGCCGATTATTATATTTGTATCTCACACCAACGACTAATTTGCATTTTGTATTTTCCTTACACTTATAACCCGTAACTGTACGCTAAACGCTGTACGCTATACGCTCACTATTCACTAACGACTAATTTAACTGGCTAATTGGTTAACTGAACAACTATTTTTAATGACTAATTAATTTTTATCTTATTCAGTCTCCTCCCCATTGAAGGGGGAGGATTAAGGTGGGGGTTTTACTAAATACTAAATACTATTCACTAACGACTGTTTTACTGTCCCCCAATAGTAATCTTCTCAGTTGGGAAGGCTTTGATATAGAATTCTATCCAGATAGACTTAGTGGCCTGTTTATAATTTATAGTTAACTCGCGGCAATGGAGGTCTCTGGTAATTCCTACTACGCTTTTAGTGAGTTTAAATTCATCTAAATCAATTACACCTTTATACTTAATTCTCCAATCCTCGCTTAACTGTAGATCAAATGTGGAATTTATCTTTTTAGTCCACTCATTAGTATTTAGATTATAGGAAGAGCTAAAATTCATCTTCCAGTCGTCTTTCGGTTTGTACTCTACTTTGGCTACCAAATTTCCAAAATTTTCCGTAACAAAATTATAATTGGTAGATAAATCCAATTTAAATTTTTCAGAGGGTTTTAAGGTTATTTTTCCGCTAACTGTATTGGACAGAGGAGCGATATAATCAAAATTAAAAGGAGTCGGACCAACTGATTTATTATAACTATAGGATAGAGTAGAGGAAATATAAGGGCTGTAAACTGCTTTTAAATCCACTTTCCCTCCCACTAAATAGCGAGCTTCCCCGGTTAAATAGACATCCTGCCGAAAAATTCCTGAAGGGGTTAAAGTTAAATATTCACCCAACTTAAAAGGCCTTTTAACATTAATAATATATTCTCCGCGCCAGTTATCTTCTTCGGTAGCCGCTTCATAGAAATGTCCCACCGAGGCATTAATATTATAGGTAATCTTAGTATTTCCAATAGCAGTGGAACTTTTCTTAAAAGTAAACTCCGGCAATCGCTCAATTATTTTAGAAATATTTTCTCCGATATAATTTTCACCATCCAGGTCAAACCTTTTTTCAGTTGTTAAATTTAAAGTGTAACCTTTGCCCTTATACTTTAGTACCAACTTCGGTTTTAATTCCAGGTC
>DAOUWX010000417.1 GCA_030666935.1 Atribacterota bacterium
CAATTGATTTTAGTGCTAATTTATAGTCATATTGAATATCAGCGACCAAGGGTATATTAATTTCATTTTTTATCAAGGGTAACGAATAACATGACTCTAAGTCCGGAACAGCCACTCTTACAAGCTCACAACCTTCTTTTCCCATTTTTTTTATCTGGGATACTGTATCCGTTATATTTTTCGTATCAGTATTAGTCATTGATTGAACTGAAATCGGAGCATTACCTCCAATTTCCAAGTTGCCTACCTTCACACTCCTGGTCTTTCTTCTCATATACATCACTTACAGTTTCCTTCATTTTCTACTTAACAAAGACTCTTAAAATATCCTTATAAGTTGCAATTACAAAAATAATTACCATAAGAGATATTCCGATTAAGTACATAAAGTTTATTTTTTCAGGTTCCAGCGGTTTACCCCTTAATTTTTCTATAACTAAAATCAGTAGATGCCCGCCATCTAAAATTGGTATAGGAAGAAGATTAAATAGACCTATAAATATACTTAAAATTGCCGTAAAATATAATAAGTTTAAGAAACCTAATTTTGCTACTTCTCCTGTCATTTGAGCTATTCCTAAAGGCCCTGCTATTTCTAGAGGAACTTTTCCGGTAACCATTTCTATTGTATTAGAAAATATTAGTTTTATAATATTTCCAGTTGCAATTAAGCCCTTGTAAAATGCTGAAAATATATTAATCCTTTCGATAGTTACTTCAAAGGTAATTCCGATTAACCCCTTTTTATAATCATCATCGTATTTCGGAATTATAAAAACATCGATAACTTCCCCTTCTCTATCCAGGGTTATTTGTAATTCTTCTCCTGAACTTTCATTTATGATATTCGCAATTTTATTGGGGTCTTCCATTTTTATCGAATCAATCGCAATAATTTTATCTCCGGAAAGTATGCCCGCTTGCTCAGCCGGGCCATTTTCAACAACCGTCGATACAAAATTGTTAACTACCGGAATTCCATTTATAAAAAATATAAGGCTAAATATAACAACTGCGGTGGCAATATTCATAAAAGGACCTAATGCTACAATTAGTGCTCTAATTCCTACTGTTTTCTTGTCAAATCTTTGTTTTTCCGGTACTTCTTCTTCTGATATTTTTTTAACATCTTCTTGTCCCATTTCCCCGGCCATTTTTACATAACCACCGAGTGGGATTAGGCAGATTAGATATTCTGTTTGGTTTTTAGTAAATCCTAATATTCTTGGTCCGAAACCAAAGGCAAATTTATATACCTTCACTCCAGATACTTTAGCGGCAATAAAATGACCTAATTCATGAAAAAATATTAATATACT
This sequence comes from Atribacterota bacterium, assembly GCA_030666935.1. Lineage (GTDB taxonomy): Bacteria > Atribacterota > Phoenicimicrobiia > Phoenicimicrobiales > Phoenicimicrobiaceae > Sediminicultor. Next base: position 1,320 of record DAOUWX010000417.1, read on the forward strand.
AAAAACAAATATAAAGGCAATTATAGTTAACATTTTTACTCCTAAACAAATTAAAAACTTAAAGCTAAAAGCGAAAAACCATAATTTAAAACTCAAAACTTTTTCTCTCAATACTAAATTTTAAGTTTTAGCTTTTGCTATATAGTATACGGTATAATAAAGATGAAACTCAATAGGTAAAAAAATATATTTAAATTTTAAATTTTGAGCTATGGTTTTGCGTTTTGCGCTTTTCATTTTTCGCTTGGCCACTAAATACTATGTACTATATATTATATACTAGTTAGGGATTAGGAAAAAGGAAATATCGATACGATTTAATTATTTTTCTTTTTGGCAAAAATTTAAAGCTTTCTCCCTTGCCCAATAGTCAGCATCTAGAATATCACTAATGTTAGGATTA
>DAOUWX010000270.1 GCA_030666935.1 Atribacterota bacterium
CAGGCGGTCAGCTATATTTTGCGATGCCTTATTGATTAAATCCATGGAATTATAATTACCATAGACAGCAGATGATGTCAAAGAGGAATGCGACATAACATACTGAAATCATTGATAAAAAATCGTTTTTATATTGGTCGCTGCCAGCCTTTGGGGCCTTGGTATAGGAGGGGGTATATGTTGGCAGTCAAGCACCCGGCTATCGCTGCTACAGGCACGTTAAATGGTACGGAAATAACATTGACGGAAAGTCACCGTCACGGACAAAAAATTCGTTTTGGTGAAAAAAATTTAGAAAAATTGAGTAATTGACTCAAAAAATGGTAACGTCTCAATAAGTTGGGGTAGATTACATTTTGCGACTATTCACTGAATTCCTGCTTTCGCAGGAATCCAGACATCTTACCCTGAATTATTGAGAACTTACCAGTTAGGCGGACAACCTATTGAAAGTATTATCTAAAATTGATTCTAAAAAATTAGTCCCCAAACCGCTATATTAAAACACAATACTTATGACAGGCAATGGGCATCAGAGAGCTATCAAAGGCTAACGACTTCAACATTAACCTGTGACTTTACAGCGTGTTTGGCCGAAAGATACTTGTCAATAGCGTCAAGAGTCGTAGCGTGGAAATAACGCTCTCCGCATTCTTTGCATACTTCAGTCTCCACATTTTCGACAATATAGAGTCTACCTCGCAGCCAATGTTGACGCTTAACCCTTCTTTTTATGGTTTTACCACCGCAGAATTCGCAGATCATGTGTCCTCCAATAAGTCATATACAGTGATGATTACACAGAAAAAAAGTCCTTTCTGAGCCGCCATCCTGAAATAGCTATATAAGTTATGTATGCGTAATTTATATAGCACGAATACGATTTCGTTATGCCTTTAGTTCGACGCCAACTTTTTGCAGTGTAATCAAAAATAACAACCAGATTTCTTCGGCATAATAAACCACATGCATAATTCAAAATATCTATTTTTGTTGGCATAATTTTCTTTTTATCCCAAACAGATAATCATGTCTATTATTATGAATAGTATTCCTCCTCATCCTTATGTCCAATATAACATTTTTTATTAGCTCTTTAATACAATAGTCATTGTAATCTATAATACCATGTTTTTCGCAAACGTCTTGTCTCTGATAATCGTCTGGTATCTTTATATAAGGATTACCCCGAGCGATAGAATCATATTTTACCCATGTATAACGTCCAATCATATAGCAAAATGGACAGAAAAACCCAAAAGGATCCTCAACCCTAGGGCTACCGCTACAAACGGTTCCTGTAATTGATGGATATTGCTGATCTTCTCCGTTTGGGTCGTCCCAAAATCCAAAAGATGGATTTGATATGAAGATCAGCATAATATGATCTCCTTTATTCTGAGAGTATACCTCTAAAAATTAAAAGAGTTTTTGACCTTATCAAAATGATTCCGTATCGAACAAATACAATATTACCGCTTGTTATTAATGCAATATCGGTCGGGCGAAATTGACCTGTAGCCTCCTTTATATCATGATTTGATTATGCTGAAAACAGTCTATTTGGACCGCCGTTCTGAAATAGCTATATAAGTTTCGTATGCGTAACTTATGTATTACGAATATGTTTATGTTATAGCTTTAGATCGACTTCGACTTTTTTGCAGGGTAATCAAATATTAATTTTTTTATTTTGATATATTTTATGCAACCTCACTTTTTACTTTCATCTTCATGCTCATGTTCATCAGGATAGAACCAGACATAGTCTAAGTTGTTATCGTCATTCCATTCATTATTCCATACATTAATAAGTTTCTTTGTTATTGACTCTTCACACCAATATTTCGCAATATTTGTTTCGTAATTTGGGATTACTTTAATGACAACATAAGAAGTTTGTGCAAAAGGGAGTGCAATGATATAATCAATTCTGTCCTTTTCCCATTCATGGTAATGTATATTAAATATATTACCAAATTCTTCGCTTTCTTCTAATACTAATTGAAAGTCTTTTGTGTCTTCCCATTTATTATTTATTAGTAGATTGATGAAGAGATCGATTAACTTTAGTTGTGTACTATGAATTTCTACGGTATCATCAAAGGGCAAAAAATATTTTGGTTTATAGAGTTCTTCTTTCTGTTTCATTTTTCGTACCCCTTGTGTTTGTATTTTCATGGGCTGTTTATCAAATAGCCTATGAAAATTAGTTAGCATCAAACATCAAATTCAGTTTCAATTTACTTCCTTTTGCTTTGAGTTCTTCAAATTCTTGTTCAATGGACTCATAAGCGAAATTATTTAACCGATACTCAAAACCTAATTTATATATTACGGATTCGTTAGTATTATAGCTTTAGATCGACTCAGACTTTTTGCAGGGTAATCATTCTATTGAGTTTTAAGGACTTCGGGTACTGTTTTAATTTCTATGTCGCTGTTTCTCTTTATCATTGTTTTGATTCTATCAACTTCATTATCTTTTTCAACGATCACATATTTTATATCATTTAAATCAAACCTTAACCTCACGTATTTATTATTTTTGAGATTATTGCTATTATCTTTCAAATCATCCAAACTATCGATGACCTGGTTTGGGAGTATAAAATAATGTTTAATTCTTAAATCCTCATTGTTAATTTTTTTATATTGTCGAGTGATGGTATATATCTCCATTCTCTCTCGTCATAAAATACAGTGTTACCTTTTTCGTAAGGTTTCGTGTATATAAAGTAGTTGGTAATGAGATCTCTCATATTGGCATCGCCCGTTTTGGAGAAGGCTAATGAATATAGAGATGACAGATTACTTTGATACCACACATCTCTGCTTAAAGCTGGAATGTAGTGAACAGGAGTCAAATTGTTCTTTATTCCCCAGTCTTTTGTTAAACCAATGCCATACGATCCATATGCCTTGATATGTTTTTTCATCAAAGAACTAAGTGGAATGTCACAGAAACATTTCATTAAGATATAAATCTTCTTGATGACATCGAAGAAAGGATGGATATGGCTAAAATCTTCACAATTATAGCGCGG
>DAOUWX010000101.1 GCA_030666935.1 Atribacterota bacterium
ATATCTTGACGAGTCATGCAAATTGGTACGAATTTAATATTATTATCGTAAATGTACTGAATAAAGGGTAATTGAACTTCTATGGAATGTTCATACTGATGAGCTTTTTTATCATTTTTAATTATTTTGGAGTTTTTTAAAATATCTTCTGCCATTTCTCTATCAATTTCCAATTCTCCTAATGGTGTTTTCCACTTTCCTTCCGCCATAATAGAAATATTTTCTCCAAAGCCGCGATGATTAGGCCCCAATATAATGATGGTGTCGGGTTTACCGCATAAAGCAATTTTATAAAAGCCGTTAGCCGCAACGGGGCCTGAATACATATAACCCGCATGCGGACTAACTAATCCCATAATATTATTTTGTTTTTTTTGATTTATCGGAGGAATTTCGCCGGGTCCCAATTTATGCAAAAAACAATTTTTAATCTGTTTATTTAAAGATTTTGAATCACCTTCGTAAAAGCTACCTGCGACGGCAGGTCTTCTTAAGTTTAACTCAGCCATAAACCTACCTCCCCTACTCTCTCTATTAAAAACATAAATCTGCTAAATGTTTTCAGATAATTTAGGATTAATATCTTCCTCTTTTAGAATGTCGACTACTTTTTTTCATCTTTTTTATTTTTGGCAATAATATTATAAAAAATATTAATATGATTAAGGATATAAAGGTTATTCTAAAAAAAGTTGAATAAAATAAATATTTAGAATATGACAGATAATATCTTCTTTTGGCTGAAGGATAATTAGGATTTAAATTTAATACCTCTTTAAATTTTTCGGATGCAACTTTAAAAAAGGAATTATTTTCATAATCCACCGCTAAATTAAATTGGGAATCAATAATTTTTAATTTTATTTTTTGATCATCCGGATGGATCTTTTGAAGGTGATTATAAGCCTCTATTGCCTTTTCCCACTCTTCATTTTCATAATAAGCTAAGGCAATTGCTTCGCGAGCATTGATATTTAAAGGATCTATTGAAATTACCTCTTCATATTCTAATATTGCTTTCCCCCAATTACCTTCTTCGCTATATTTATCTCCTAAATTACTATGAATAACAATCTGAGATACACAAAACTTTACAATTCTATTATTTCCAGCATCTGCAACATAAATATAATCTCTATCATCTACCGCAATCCCTTCAGGATAATTTAATCTAATTCCATCAGATTCATTTCCAAATTCTAACTCGAACTGTTCATCTTTGTTAAATTTTACCACTTTGCCATTTTTATAATCAGTTACATATATATTTCCTTTGGAGTCAAAGGCAATGTACCTGGTGCCATTAAATTCACCGATGCCATCGCCGCCTACTCCAAATTTTCTCAAAAATCTCCCATCTTTATTAAATACTTGAACCTTGTTGTGAAAAGTATCAGCAACATAAATATTTCCTTCATCGTCAAGAGCAATACCTCTGGGATAATAAAATTCACCATCCCCCATACCTTCTCTTCCAAATTGTTTAATATATGTAAAGTCCGATGAAAATATTTGTATTCTATTATTTCCTGTATCAACAACATAGATATTATCGTTTTTATCTATAGTAATGCCTCTAGGATTAAGGAATTCTCCCGGACCACTGCCTTCTTTTCCTATTGTAATTAAAGATTCACCTTCAGGGGATATTTTATGTATTCTATTATTAAATTGTTCTACCACAATTATATTTTCATTTTGATCTAAAACTATTCCAGCAGGGCCATCAATTTTTACTTCACTATCCTTACTGGAAATTACTTTTAATAGCCGCCCCTCTGAGGGGAACTTTTGTATACGATCATTTTCCCAATCGGTTATATATAAATTACTATTTTTATCTATAACAATACCTACGGGATATTCAAACTCACCTTCCCTATTACCATATTCACCAAAAGTTAATATAGTAATATAATTAGTTTCCGCCAAGGCGTTAACAGACAAAAACGTTAATAGTATTATTAAAATAAACATAAAATATTTTTTCATATTAATATCCTTTTTATTTTATTTCTAAATATTTTAAATATATGGCATTATTCAAGACTATTTGTTAGTTCTTTAATCTTTTGGCTTAATGCGTTTAGTGATTCTTTTTGGTATATTTTGTTCCCTATCTTCCCTCTATCGAGGTACTGTAGTGGGCCGTAGCTAACAGTTATTTTGTATTTAAACAAAGTAGGAAATATTTTTCCATGGGAATATATTTTATGAGTACCATTGATTCCTACCGGTAAAATTGGTGCTCCGGTCTTCATGCCAATTTTTATTATCCCCAATTTCAGTTCTTGCAATTCGCCATTTTTCGAACGTGTACCCTCCGGGAATATGCCCAGTACTTTTTTCTCTTGTAAAATACTTAATGATTTTTTTAAAGAACGGATGTCGATTTTCCCTCGGTCTACAGGAAATGCGTTTAAATTTTTAAGTAGAACACTACCAAAAATATTATTAAAAGCCTCTTTCTTGGCTATAAAACATATTTTCCTCTTCATTGTTATGGCTAAAACAATCGGATCTATGTAACTAACATGATTTGAGGCAAGTATTAAACTACCTTCTTTTGGCAAATTTTCAATTCCTACAACTTCTACTTTCCAAAATATTTTTATTATTAACCAACATATTGCTCTTACTGCATAATAAATCATATAGTTTGTCCTAATATTATTATATAATAATTGACCAATTGGCCAATTCACCGATTAAGATTAAGATTAATTCATTAATTGACCAATTGGGGAATCGGTAAATTGGTGAATTAATTTAGTTAATAATGGTGTGCCCGAGAGGACTTGAACCTCCAATCTACGGCTCCGGAGGCCGTTGCTTTATCCAATTAAGCCACGGGCACATATTATCTCTCTATCTACCATAGCTTAGCCTATCAGCTAAACTCCTGGGTAATCCCGCATTAATTATTTTGCTTTTAGTCAAATTGATCGGGTAGGAAACACGGTAAATATTAACTGCCTTATTTTTTAAGTCATAAATCCCGTAACTTGCCTTCGGATTACCATCACGAGGTTGACCAACACTCCCACAATTAATAATATACCTTTTATTCGTGTTAATTTCAATACATCCGCCATTACTAAAGTTCATATAATTTACTTGATTGTTGTTTTCACTAAAAGAAAAACATCCTGCTAGATGAGAATGTCCTACAAAACATATTTTAAAATTAAATTTACTGAAGATAAAACTCGCGGTATCTTTATCCAAAATGTATTCTAATAACGGATCTTGGGGACTGCCATGAACTGCAAAGACATTATCTTCAAGTTCAATCCTTCTTTTGAGATTTGATAAAAAATTAAGGTTTTCCTTTTTTAATGGAAGAGAAGTCCATAATATTGCAGACCTCGCAGCATAATTAAAATAATTTATATTTACTTTTCCTGCAACTGCAAAATCGTGGTTTCCGCCTATACATCTACATTTTATATCTTTTATTTTTTCGATGCAATAATTGGGGTCAGCGCCATAACCAACAATATCTCCCAAGCAAATAAATTCATCAACTTCTTTAATATTTTTTAAAACACTGTTTATTGCTTCAGAATTACCATGAATATCAGAAATTATTCCAATTTTCATTATCATCCTTTTAAAATAAATTTATAGATTTAATAGAGCGTTTTTTTAATAAAATTACAATGACTTGGGATTGCTTCCCTTGCTTTCGCTGGGGCAGGATTACTTCACTCCTCGCAATAACAGAATAATTTGATATAAATTAAAAAACGGTATAAATTAAAATCACACTGTTTTTCTTATGCTCTTATAATATCTTTAATTCGCATTATTGCCGAATTTGTCGATCTTGCCATTTCGTCTAATTTCATTGTAATAAAGGTAATTGTTTCTTCTAAATCCGGTATTATTACATATTCTAATGCATTAACCCTTCGCCTGGTTTTTTCGATTTCATTGGCTAAAAGTGATATTGCCTTGTCTAATTCGGCAACTTTTAACATTAGAGGCAAAATATCATGATATTTTTTTAAAGCACCATCCAGTTCGGCGGCAGTATCAACCAGACTATAGGAATAATATTTTCCCTCACATTTAAATTTATATTGGGGAACATTTACACTCATTATATTTTTAAAAGATGCTTCAATCCCACTTTTTACTTTGGGGAACATCAAAGTTTCTTCTAAAGTCAGCTTGCTCATTAAAGAAGAAGCATTGGAAAAAAAAGCATAACAGTTTAAAAGATTTTCCTCTAATTCCTCCCTGACAACGTCACTTTCTTTTGCTAAGCGAACAAATACTTGAATTAATGCATCTCTCTTATCTTTTAATAGTTTATATCCCCGCTTGGCGACCAATAGTCTCTTTTTTAATCTCAATAACTCCATTCGATTTGGATTAACTTTTAGCAACATTAATATCTTTATCCTCCATAGCTATATCCGTTGGTAAGTATTTATCTATGAATTCATCTTTTATTCTTTTTAATTCTTCTTTTGGAATAATTGTTAACAGTTTCCATCCTATATTTAAACTATCTTCAATAGTTCGATTTTCATCTTCACCTTGTTTTACAAAAACTTCCTCAAAATTATCTGAGAGTTTAACGTATTTCTTGTCTATCTCTGTTAGAGCAGCTTCTCCCAAAATTACTGCTAATTCCTTAGCTTCCTTACCTCTTGCATAGGAAGCAAAAAGTTGATTCATAACATTTGCATGGTCTTCGCGCGTCTTGTTTAATCCAATTCCTTTATCTTTTAAACGAGACAAAGAAGGCAATACATTAATAGGAGGATAAATACCTTTATGATGCAATTCTCTTGATAAAATAATCTGACCTTCTGTAATATAACCGGTCAAGTCTGGTATGGGATGAGTTTTATCATCTTCAGGCATAGTTAAAATGGGTATTAAAGTAATTGATCCCTTTTTCCCTTTTATTCTACCGGCTCTCTCATAGAGAGTGGCTAAATCTGTGTACAAATAGCCGGGGTAACCACGTCTGCCGGGAACTTCTTTTCGGGCTGCAGAAACTTCCCTTAAAGCTTCACAATAATTGGTCAAATCAGTAAGTATTACCAACACATGCATATCTTTTTCAAATGCCAAATATTCCGCACAAGTTAGAGCCATTCGGGGAGTTATTATTCTTTCTACTGCCGGATTATTAGCTAAATTAACAAACATAACACTCTTCTCTATTGCTCCGGTCCTTCTAAAATCGCTTATGAAAAAATTTGCTTCCTCAAAAGTAATTCCCATAGCGGCAAAGACAACGGCAAATTTTTCTTCCTTCCCTAATACTTTTGCTTGTCGCGCGATTTGAGAAGCAAGTTTTGCGTGGGGTAATCCTGAGCCGGAAAAGATGGGCAGTTTTTGTCCTCTAACCAGGGTATTTAATACATCGATGGAAGAAATTCCGGTTTGTATAAAATTGTTGGGATAATCTCGAGCATAAGGATTAATGGGATTTCCGTTTATATCTAATTTCTTTTCTGCAATAATTTGGGGACCGTCATCTATCGGTCTCCCCGAGCCATCAAATATTCTTCCCAAAACATCCAGGGAAATAGGTAATTCTATTACCTTACCTAAAAAACGAACTTTGGTATTGGAAACATCAATTCCTGTTGTTCCTTCAAATACCTGGACCACTGCCTTATCTTCTGTGATTTCAAGCACCTGCCCTCTTCTTATTTCTCCGGAAGATAGCTCTATTTCAACTAATTCCTGATATTTTACATCGATTGTTTTTTCTACTACTATCAAAGGACCGGCTACATCTGATATGGTTAAATATTCTTTAATCATCTTTGCTATATTATCTCCTTCCCTTTAATCGGTTGTTGAACTAATTTGGGATATTATTTCTTTTTCAATTTCACTAAATGCTTTTAAATTCTTTTCTTCGATATATCTTGCTCTAATTATTTTTGCCTTTACCGGTAAAGCATTTAATTTTTCTACAGTCACTCCGTTTTCAATTACTTTTTCCGCATTTTTGTGAAATAGTATAATCATTTTTAAAATAAGAAATTGCTTTTTTGTGGAACTATATGAATCAGTACTATCAAAGGCATCTTGAAGTAGAAAATCCTCCCTGATAGATCTTGCTGTTTCCAATACTAATTTTTCATGAGTTGACAAGGCATCAACACCTATTAATCTTACAATTTCTTCTAATTCTGCTTCTTCCTGAAGTAGTGCCATAGATTTGTTACGTAATTCCATATATTCTTCCCCAATTTTTTTATCGTAATATTCTGTTAGATCGGACAAGTAAAGAGAATAGCTGGTTAGCCAATCTATTGCGGGAAAATGTCTTTTGTAAGCTAATTTATCTTGCAAGCTCCAGAAAACTTGAACAGTACGTAAGGTATTTTGGGTAACCGGTTCGGATAGATCTCCCCCTGGCGGTGATACTGCACCGACAATACTTAATGTTGCTTCCTTATCATCACTACCAAGGCATTTTATTCTTCCGGATCTTTCGTAAAAACTTGAAATTCGAGTACCTAAATAAGCTGGAAATCCTTCTTCTCCCGGCATCTCTTCCAACCTCCCTGATATTTCACGCATTGCTTCGGCCCAACGAGAAGTCGAATCAGCAA
>DAOUWX010000329.1 GCA_030666935.1 Atribacterota bacterium
AAAACATCCCAAACAAAGAATTAACAACAGCAATTAAAAGGATAGGGATTGTAGTTAATTTCAATATAACAGATAAAGGGAAATTAACCTCATGGATAAAATCTAAATTTAAGCAGAGCAATAAAAAAATTACTCAGGAGGCTCTATTTTATTTACAATCTATAATCGGTTCTGATTTAGGCCGTCTTTTTAATGAAATAGATAAAATAGATATTTATACGAAAGACCAAAAAATAATAGAAAAAGAAGATGTTATGATAACCATAGGTGGCTCAGAGGCCGTTAATATATTTAAAGTATTAGATTCTATTGGAGATAAAGATATAAAAAATGCAATAGATGGTTTGGCGAAGTTAAATCAAGGAATCCTTCATCATCTACCCATATTTGCTATGATATACAGGCAAATAAAGCTTATATTTCAAGTAAAATTATTACTAACAAACGGATTCAATTTTAAAGAAGTAGAGAAGAAAATAAAACTTCCATACTTCGTTGTCGAGAAAATAATAAAACAGTCTAAAAAATATACTTTTAAGGAAATTTGTAAATCTTATGAATTATTAAATATTGCTGACTTAGAATTTAAAGATAGCCAGAAGGAACCCAAGATTATTTTAGAAGAATTGGTTATTAATATTATAGGATAGTCGTTAGTCGTTAGTGAATAGTATTTAGTAAAGAGAATAGAAGACTAAAAAGTATCGCGTATCGCGTATCGAGTATATAGTTAAAAAAACAAAAGAGAAGAAAGTAGGGGAGTATTGTATACGTTCTGATAGCGTAGAGCGGATAGTGGATTTAGCGAAAAATGAAAAGCGCAAAACGCAAAAACAAAGCTCAAAATTTAAAATTAAAGAAAATGTTTATATGGAAGTGCGATTATTAAAATGGAAACTAAAAAATTAGCAAAAATATTAGGTTTTAGCATATTGATTCTCAAGGGGAAAAATAGGTTTTGAATTTTAAATTATGGTTTTTAGTTTTTCGCTTTTAATTTTTAGCTTTAAGGTGTAGGGGGACAGGGTAAAATAAAAGGAGGCGGATGAATCCGCCTCCGACGTTAAAAACTATATTAAAAAAGTTTTAAATTATTAATTATGATTATTCCTTTTTAGTTTCAACTTTTTTTGTTTCAGTTTTCTTGGTTACCGGTTTTTTAGCAGCCTTTACTGTCTTTTTAACTACTGGTTTTTCTTTAGTTTTAGTTGTTTTTTTAGTCTCTATTTTTTTCTTGGAAACTGCTGGTTTCTTGGTTACCGGTTTTTTAGCAGCTTTTAGTGTCTTCTTAACCACTGATTTCTCTTTAGGTTCTACTGCTTTCTTTGGGATAGCAGGTTTAGATTTCTTGATTTCTTCTGGCTTTATTAAAGTATTTAGTTTTTTAGTTAAGCTTGATTTTTGGCGAGAAACAGTATTTTTAGGTAAGATACCTTTGTTAACAGATTTGTCTAAAATTGCAACAGTATCTTTAAAATATTTAATCGATTCTTCCTTATTGTTTTCTGATAAGGCAAGATTAAAGCTTTTAATGCTACTTTTTATTTTTGATTTATAAGATATATTTCTTAAATGACTTTTTTCAGAGGTTTTAACTCTTTTTTTTGCTGACTTTATTTGTGGCATTATTATTTCCTTTCGATAATATTAATTTTACTTGGTAATTTTAACATTATTTTAATTTAAAATCAAGCCTAATTCGTATCTTGTATCTCGTGAATCGTATCTCGTATGTATAGTTACCCAGTTACCCGGTTAACTAGTTTGCCAATCAACAGAACTATTAATATGTTCTACTTACTGAAAACTAAAAACGTGTATTTAATACTAACGACTATTCACTATTCACTAACGACTAATTCGTATCGAGTATCGCATTAGGAAAATAAAAGACAGGAAGAAAAAAAAGAAAATGGAAACAAAACATAAAATTGCCAAGTATGCAGGAATAGTAATCATTGCCACTATATTTTGTAGAATTTTAGGTTTAGGCAGAGAAATAGTGATTTCCAATAGATTCGGAGCGGGGATTGAAACCGATGCATTTTTTATTGCTTTCATGATTCCTAATTTATTGAGGAGTTTTTTAGGAGAGGGTGCTTTGAATTCAGCTTTCATACCTGTTTTTGCAGAACATCTAACTAATTATGATAGAAAAAAAGCTGAATATTTTGCCAGTAATGTTTTGAATATTTTAATTATAATTTTAATAGTTGTGGTAATTTTAGGTATCTGGGGAGCTCCTTTGCTGATTAATATAATCGCTATCGGCTTTAAAAGCAATATGTATAAATATCAATTAGCTATAAATCTTACCAGAATCATATTCCCTTATATTGGTTTTGTGGCAGTTGCTGCCCTATTTATGGGCATTTTAAATTCTTATGATCATTTTTTAGTACCTGCCTTGGCGCCGGCTATGTTAAATATTTCTGTTATTGCTTTTGCTATTACTTTAAGTTATAAATATG
>DAOUWX010000432.1 GCA_030666935.1 Atribacterota bacterium
CAATTTAATTACAGCAATAGGCTTCAATTCCATGCTGGTTACTATATTGCATAATTCCAATCTAAAAGTCTTTTCTTGGGGTGTTTCCAAAACATCTGAAATAATATAAGGTAAATCCCCCGCTGTAATAGTTTCTTTTCTGTCACCAAGTTCAATAATTCTCTCTAACACACGTTTTTTTTGTGCTTTAGTAAGTTCAATATCAATTTCCTCTAAATTATATTCTAAATTGGATTTTCCACTTAATTTACCTAAAGAATACTGCCTCTTACGGCTAAATCGTTCGGGGAAAAGAGAGGTAACATAAAGATTACCCTTTTTATCTCCATCTGCGTGAATCCCAGCAGTCTGTGTAAAAACATTAGAACCAGATATAGGTTTGTTAAAAGCTATTCGTTGTCCAGAAAAAGCTTCAACTGTTTTACTGAGATGAAATAAGTGTGTTTCTTTAATTCCTGTTTTAATTTTAAGAAAATCGTGAAGCCCAACCACCACTTCTTCCAAGGGAGCGTTTCCCGTACGTTCACCCATACCATTAACTGTGCAATGTACTCCTTTTATCCCTGCTTCTACGGCTATCAAAGTATTTGCCGTGGCTACACCATAATCATTGTGAGCGTGAAAATCAAAATGAAGATTGGGATATCTTGCTAAAATTTCTTTAATAAATTCATAAACTTGGGAAGAATAAAGAATTCCAAGTGTATCAGGTAACATAAACCGTTTTATCGGTTCTTCTTGAAGACTATTTAAAAGATAATAAACATAATCTCGAGAATTAATCATCCCCTGAGACCAATCTTCTAAATATATATTACAAGCAACTCCTTTTTTATTAGCATATGCAACAGTTTCTTTTATGTCTTGAGCATGCTGTTCTTTGGTCTTCCTCAATTGATTTGTCAAATGATTCATTGACCCTTTGCTAAGGATATTCATTGCTTTTCCGCCAAAATTACAGATCCAATCAACCGATTCTGTCTTATCTACAAACCCTAAAACTTCTATCTTCTCTACGCAGCTCGCTTTTTTAGCCCAATCAATTATTTCGGCCACAGATTGTTCTTCTCCTTTGCTCACTTTAGCACTGGCAATTTCGATTCTATCTACTTTTACTTCTTCCAGTAAAATCTTGGCAATAGTTAATTTCTCCTGGGGAGAATAACTCACACCCTTCATTTGTTCTCCATCTCTTAAAGTAGTATCCATTATTTCTATTTTTTTGTTCACCTTTAATCACTTCCTCTTAAATTAGTCGTTAGCATATAATCCAGCGTGGAGCGTATAGCGTTTAGCGTATAGTTTTGGATTAATAAAATGCTTATCCTAATTAAATTAAAAACTTAAAGCGAAAAAGTAGACGTCAGAATATAATCCTATTGCGTATCGAGTATCGCGTGAAAAAACTAGTATTCAAACATAGAGTCACAGGCAAACGTCTATTTTGCGACTGAATTATAAGCTATTCTATTTACTGCTTTTAGATAAGCTCTTATACTAGCTTCTAAGGTATCAGTACTTGTACTTCTACCAGTAAAGATATTCCCTTTCTTATCCCTTATTTTTACCGTCGCTTCCCCTTGCGC
>DAOUWX010000127.1 GCA_030666935.1 Atribacterota bacterium
AGCATTTCTCTTTATTAAATCAAGATGAGTATGAGTCTCCACGAAAAATGTACTAATTTCAACCACTCCTTTTATTCTTTTACAATTAACATTCTACCAATCTTTTGCTCAGTCATCAATCCGATTAACCACTTTATAATGTTTAAACCTTTGTCTTTGGTTTACTGAGTTTGACAGCTGTGCCATAGGCCAAAAGCTCAGCAGCACTACCTATAACACTGGTAGTCACAAAACGTATGTTAATAATGGCATCTGCTCCCAATTCTTCAGCTTGAGCTACCATACGATTGGAAGCTACCATGCGAGCTTTCCCCATCATCTCGGTATACTCAAACAACTCACCACCAAGAACAAGTCTCACTATGGCAGATAAATCCTTTCCAATCCAGATGGCATAGATAGTATGTCCTTTGACTAAACCCAAAACCTTAGTAATCTCGCTACCCGGTACTTCAGCAGAATTCTGAAGTAATATACGAGTCTGTATCTCACCGGTGGGTAGTTCTTCTTCCTGACCTTTGCCTTTTTTCTGTTCAAGGGCTACTGTTAGTAAGACCAGTAGGATACCACCTAAAAGACAGTAAATGGCAATCTTTAACCACCAGGGTAAGGTGGGCTCATGATATATATGCCAGAGCCCTCCCACAAAGATAGCAGTAAAGAGCCCAATTACAAAAGCAAGCGAGCCGATTATTCGAAAGAATTTCATGATTTTTTCCTCCTTATCACAAAAAATTTCAATTTTTAAACTTTAAGCTCGATTTTTACTTTTAAGAATCTATCCGTATTATACTACATTCGACAAAATCCTCAAAAATCCTCTTTTTTCAATTTAAAAAATCGAAAGTAAATAGGATTAATTTTAGAAGGTTTCTCTTCAGGTGTAATCTTGGTACTGCTGTTGCTGCGAATATAATCTACTCAAATCTAAAGAAGCGGATAGCTAACAATAATGATATAGCAGAAATTGTCAGGAGCACATAGAAATTAGGAAGAATTTCGGTTATTCCAAATCCCCGGGTAATGATCTTATTAAATCCATTTATTGCCCAGTATTGAGGAGTAAATCGAGCAATTGTTTGCATAAATTTAGGGACGATTTCAATCGGCCACCAGGCTCCCCCTAACATACTGGTCACCATTGAAATAAGTACCGCAAAAGCACCGGCTTGAGCAGAGGTCCGCACAACAACAGAGAGAAGTGTTCCCAACCCGGTTACCGAAAGGACATAACTTATCACCAGCAGTAAAACTCCCAAGGGTAAATTCCCCCAATTTACTTTCAAAACTAACTGACCAAAAAGAATGAGGATCATAAATTGAATGAAACCTATTAAGAAAAATCCCAGCATCTTGCCGGAAATTATGAAAAACTTCTCTGTAGGGGTAGTTAAAAGCCGAGCCAGTGTCTTGTTATGTCTTTCCTGCACCATTGCCACTCCGGCAAAACATACACCCATCATCACAAACATTACCGCAAATCCGGGAGAAGATGCCTCCACTCCCATAGGTATATTTTCATCCCTCTTTTCCACAGATAGAACCACATATTCTATGCCAATTGAAGGTGTAGGCTCAAAAAAGGTGTCAGCTTTCACAAAAGCCTCCTCCCATATCCTCTTCTTCTCGTCTTCTAAAACTTCCTCTTCTAAAACCATTCTTCTTTCACTAATTTTATCTACAGTAAAATTTGCCGCCAGAGCATCAATGGAAATTCTCTCAGCAACCTTCTCGATAAGCTCTTCCAGAAAATAGGAGGAGCCCCTCTCTGATTTTAAAATCTCAATTACTACCTGCTCTCTTGCTTTAAGTTTTTCTGAAAAATCACCTGGAATTATTAAACCTACAGAAAGTTTGGAATCTTTTACCAGATTCCTCATTTTATCCTCATCATCCTCTGCTATTGCTACAATCTTAATGCTCTCTTCTTTCTTTATTATCTCCTCAAATACTTCTCCATAAATTCCTCTATCACTATTTAAAAAACCCACCGGAATTTTTTCATCTCCACCCCCTGTCGTACTCATTGTCCCGATAAGAGTAGTCCAGACAATAGGCATAATAATAAGCCAGATTAAATTACCTTTATCCCGAAAAGTCACTTTTAAAGTATTAAAGGCTATTACCAATACTTTTTTAATCAACTTTTACTCCTTTCGTCCTCAGCCTGAAAACACCTAAAGAGAAAAAGACAGTAGCCATACCCAGAAGAATCAAAACTTCCGGAAGGATGGAAACGACTCCTCCTCCCTGATACATAAGCTTAAGGAATCCGTCAATAGCCCATCGATTAGGGGTAAATTTACTCACCATATTCAACCAATCAGGAAAAGCAAAGGCAGGCCACATTCCCCCTCCTATAAAACCGAATATCATAGCTAAGGCTGGTCCTATATTTCCAATCTGTTCTTCGCTTTTGGTAAGAGAAGCTAAAAGTGTAGAAAGACCTGAGAAAGCCAATACAGAAGAAAGAATCATAATAATAATTCCCAAAAGAGAATCTCCCCAATTAACCCGATAGAATATTGCAGTAAAAAATACAATCATCACAAACTGCAGAAGAGCAATAAGAAAAATACCAAAGAGTTTTCCACCCATAATTTCTCTTTCACTTACCGGAGCAACCTTGATTCTCTCCAGGGTTTTATTCCTTCTTTCCTGAAAAATTGTTTCGGCTCCGGCGTTGGTAGCAAACAAGATATACATGACCCCCATTCCCACAGCATAATATTCCATAGCCAGGGGGTTTTCATCCATTCTCTTCTCTGTTTTCTTATCCATCCGAATGAGCTCTTCAATGTTCTCAATCTCCGAAAGCCATACCGGTATCAACTGTTGAATTTCAGCAGGATTTATCAGATTCTTGGCAACTAAAATTCCTATAGAAGTCCCCAGGATAATCCTCCTCTTTAAAACTTCCAGAGTAAAAGCCTCCACAATATTTTTTATCACTCCTGCTTTAATAGTCTGTTCTGGGTCTGCCAATACTTTTATCCGGGTATCTTCTCCTGCCATTATAGCTTGAGAAAAATCCTCTCCGATAATAACACCGGCAGCAATCTTCCCTTCGTTTACTTCTCTTGCCATCTCTTCCTCACTCTCTACATACTTTATCTTTACCATATCCTTCAGTTGCTCAGACCCGAATACTTCCTCTAACAAAGTCTTGGAAAATTCTCCTCCATCTTCATCAAAAACAGCAATATCTATGGTAAAGGGTGTACTAGTCCATAGAGGCTGAAAGACCATACCCAGCACCAGAATCAAAAACAAAGGCATGGCCAGTAACATAATAAAAGAAGAGGAATCTCTGGCCCTTATTTTTACATCTTTAATTCCGATGAGAAAAATCTTTCGCATATCAATCCCTCAATTCCTTTCCGGTCAGATGTAAGAAGAGGCTTTCCAGGTTCGGCTCTTCCACTTCTACTGATTTAATCCTGATACTCTTATTGCCTAATAATTCTATTATTTTAGGCAGAACCTTTCTTCCCTGCAGAGTTAATATTTCGATAGCTCTATCCGCAATTTTCACTTCATCTGTCTCCGAAACTTTTTTAATAATTTCTACCAGACCCTTCTTCACCTCATCAATAGTAGAAATCTTTAAAGAATCCATCTTCCCCGCTAAAAGCCTCAATTCATTTTGCGTCCCCTGGGCAATAATCTTTCCCATGTCCATAACCGCCACCCTATCACATAAAAATTCTACTTCTTCCATATAATGACTGGTGTAGAGGATGGTAAGACCGTCTTTATTTAATTTTTTTAATGATTCTAAAATATTAGTTCTGGATTGAGGGTCAACCCCCACGGTCGGTTCATCCAGAATGAGAAGTTTAGGGGAAGGAAGAAGCCCCACAGCAATATTTATTCTTCTCTTCATCCCACCGGAATATTTATTAATTCTATCTTTACTTCTCTCGGTCAGCCCCACTACCTGCAGAACTTCATTTACTTTTTCTTTCAGTCCCCTCCCGCTCAATCCATACATCTCTCCCCAGAAGAAGAGATTTTCCCTGGCCGATAGGGTGGGATAGAGGGCAATATCTTGAGGGACGACCCCAATTCTTTTCTTCACCTCAATAGGTTCTTTGATTATGGATTTTTCCTCGATATGAGCATCACCTGAAGCAGGAGGAATCAAGCAGGAAAGCATAGATATGGTAGTAGTCTTACCTGCACCATTAGGACCTAAAAGTCCAAAGGCTTCACCTTTTTTAATCTCAAAACTTATACTGTCTACGGCCTTTCTCCCACTATAGACTTTAGTAAGCTCTTTCACTTCGATTATATTCATCATATTCTCTCCTATATTTTTTCACCGGATTTATACTCTCTCTTAGCTCTTTGTATTTTTACTATAAATTTAAATTTTAGCCAGTAATATTATTTTAAAATCTACAATTATGATATATTTTTTACAATTAATTAATTTTTAATTCTTTTATTCTATACTATCTTCTAAAAATCCTTCTTTTTTTTAAAAATAAAATTATTTTCCTACCCCCCCCCTACTGGAATATTTCCACTACCCTAGTGGAAATTCTCCACACCCCCTAGTGGAATTTTTCCACACCAACAACAACAAACAAGAACAATAACAATATAAAAATAACAACAACATTAGGGTGGAATTTTTTCCCTGCTGCTGTTGCTGCTGCTGGAATATATTAAAATTGTCATTGCGAGGATAGAAGCGACGAAGCAATCTCGTGCTTCCTATTTACCTGTCATTCCCTCGAAACCTGTCCTCGACCTGATCGGGGAGTGGGAATCCATCCTTAATCATTGTTGCTGCTGCTGTTAAAATTTTTCAAATTTTTTTTCAAATCTTTTGTATTTTCACCTCTTTTTTGCTCTTTATAAGTAGAAGGGTAAATATTTCACTTCTTACTCCCTCTCCCCTCGGAGGGAGAGGGCTGGGGTGAGGGGGAATATTTTCTGCCATTGCGAGGATAGAAGCGACGAAGCAATCTCAACTCGTAACTTGCAACCCGAAACCTGTAATTAAAAAACCACTCAAAGAAAGGTAAAAACTATGGAAAGAAAAATACCAGTTAAACAGACTATCTCTTTTACTACTATCCAGGACTACTTCTTGGCCCACTGGGTAAGCATCATCGGTCTTGGCCCAGCTATGCTCTATCTCCAACTCTTAAGTTACTGCTATAAAGGAAAAGATATCGCTTGGCCCTCCATCCAAACTCTGAATAAAAGGATGGGCACTACCACCAAGACCTTAATTAAATACCGCAATACTCTGTTAGAATATGGTCTAATAAAAAAAGTAATAAAACAAAGATCTTCCTCTGGAGGATATGACCATAATCTTTATCAGATAGTCCTATTAGACAAAGAAAATATTCTTTATCCTCCTGCAGAAAAACTACCGGAAGAAAAAGAAGAAATCATCTCTGGGATAGCGGAAGAATCTCCTTCCTCCAATCAAGACAATCCCAAGAAAGCAATTATTGATAATAAAAAATCTCTAAAGACAGAAAGGATAAAAGAAGAATTAGAAAAATTAAATCTGGATAAAAAATCAATTGATAAAATAATTTTAAATTATTCCTCGGAGGATATTGAAGAAAAATTAGACCTGCTCGAAATTAAGAGGAATGTAGTAAATCCTGCCGGCTGGCTAATTATTGCACTACAAGCTAATTATC
>DAOUWX010000031.1 GCA_030666935.1 Atribacterota bacterium
ATAATAGGGAAAATGACTATACTGAAACAAGCAGTTGATTTATGTACAAGTATTTTAAGTCAATTAATTGCTTGTGAGTATTGTCAATCTGGTAAATTAGAAGAAAACATCAAATCTAATGTTCAAATTTATAAGAAGAAAAGAGATGTAATGCTAAATGCTTTGGAGAAGTATTTTCCAAAAGAAGCTACTTGGACTAAACCGCAAGGTGGATTTTTTGTAGTTGCTACCTTGCCTGAGTACATAGATACCGGAGAAATGTTTAAAGAGGCAATTGAAGAGAATGTAGCCTATGTACCTGGTGCTCCATTTTTTGCTGATGGAAAGGGTCAAAATGCTATGCGGCTTTCTTTCTGTTTCCCAAGTGTGGAAGATATCGATGAGGGAATTAAAAGATTGGGAAAAGTAATTAAGAAGAAAATTAAAAATTAAGAATCTAAATTCGTATCGCGTTAAAGAAATAGTATTCAGGAGCCAGAAGAAAGACGAAATCAAATAATAAATAGCGGACAATATATAGTTAGATGCTTAACTAATATGACTGGCAGACTGGAAGACTAGCTAACTGGATAAATAATTTTAATTGGTAAATTGGTCCATTGGTTAATCGGAGAATTTGGGAATCGGTCAATCGATCAATTTCCAATAAAGAGGTGAACAGTAAAAATGTTAAAGACTTTTGATGAAGTTTTGAACAAGGCTAAAGATTATGGTCCTAAAAAAATGGCAGTAGCTTCTGCTGGAGCAGAGGATGTATTAAAAGCAGTCGAAGCTGCTCGAAAAGAAAGACTTACCGATTCAATTTTAGTCGGCGATAAAAAAGAAATTATTCAAATAGCTAATGAAGTAGGTGTTAACCCTGCTAATTATGAAATAATTGATAGGCCTGATAAAACAGAAGCTACCCGATGTGCTGTAGAATTAGTCCGAAATAAAAAGGCTTCTATATTAATGAAAGGCATGATAGGGACAGCAAGACTTTTGAAAGCAATTTTAGATAAAGAGATTGGTCTACGAACTGATAGGATGCTCAGTCATGTTTATACTCTGGAGATTAAAAATTATAATCGTTTGCTTACAATGACTGATGGGGCTATGAGCATTAGTCCGGATTTAAAACAAAAAGCCCAGATAATCCAGAATGCTATCTATTATACCCATTCATTAGGAATAGAAAAACCCAAAGTAGCAGTTGTTGGAGCATTAGAATTGGTGAATCCTGATATGCCGGCAACTATCGACGCAGCCTGTTTATCCAAGATGAGCGAGAGGGGACAGATTGTTGGAGGAATAGTAGATGGACCATTAGGTTTTGATAATGCCATCTCCAAGGAAGCAGCAAAGCATAAGGGAGTTGAAAGCCCTGTTTCCGGAGAAGTAGATATCGTATTGGTGCCAAATATCGAATCAGGGAATATCTTTGCTAAAGGTTTGGTTTATTTATCTGAAGCGATACCAGCAGGATTACTTTTAGGCGCAAAGGCTCCAGTGGTGTTAGTTTCTCGGTCTGACTCTGCAGAATCTAAATTGTATTCTATTGCTCTGGGTGTATTAATGAGTGAAAAGGGTGAATTTTAGGATAACACGCTAGTTTTATGAGGTGATTTATAGATGAGTAAAGATTATAAAATATTAGTGATAAACCCTGGTTCTACTTCTACCAAAGTAGCATTGTTTTCTAACGAGCAATTACTATTTGATAAGAAGATTGAGCATAGCAATAAAGAATTAACAAATTTTAATAAAATTATTGACCAATATCATTTTCGGCAAGACATTATTTTAAATTTTTTGAAGGATAAAGGAATTGATCTTTCTACCCTTAATGCGGTAGTAGGAAGAGGAGGATTATTAAAGCCTATTGCCAGCGGAACTTATCGAATTAATGAAAAGATGTTGGGTGATTTACGTAAAGGTGTAAGCGGTGAACATGCCTCTAATTTGGGAGGGTTACTTGCTAATGGAATTGCTGAAAAACTATCTATCCCTTCTTATATAATTGATCCTGTAGTAGTTGACGAGATGAAACCTGTTGCCAGAATTTCTGGAATGCAGGAGATTCCTCGAATTAGCATACTTCATACTTTAAATCAAAAAGCAGTTGCGCGAAAAGCAGCATTAGATTTAGGAAAAAAGTATGAGAAGTTAAATTTTATTATTGCTCACTTAGGTGGAGGGATTTCAGTAGGAATTCATTGTAAAGGAAATGTTGTTGATGTTAATAATGCTCTTGACGGAGAGGGGCCTTTTACTCCCGAAAGGAGTGGTGGAGTACCTGTGGGTGCACTGGTAGAACTTTGTTTTTCCGGAAAATTTACCAAAGATGAGATTAAGAAAAAG
This sequence comes from Atribacterota bacterium, assembly GCA_030666935.1. GTDB lineage: Bacteria > Atribacterota > Phoenicimicrobiia > Phoenicimicrobiales > Phoenicimicrobiaceae > Sediminicultor. Next base: position 2,341 of record DAOUWX010000031.1, read on the forward strand.
ATAAAAGGTAAGGGTGGATTGGTAGCTTATTTAAACACTAACGATGTTAGAGAAGTAATAAAGAGGATCAAACAGGGAGATAAAAGAGCAAGCTTAATATTAGAGGCCATGGCTTATCAAGTAGCTAAAGAAATCGGTGCTGCTGCTACAATCTTGAAAGGCCAGATAGATGCCATTATCCTGACCGGTGGAATAGCTTATGCCAATGAATTTGTTAATATGATAAGAGACAGAGTAAGCTTTATATCTTTAGTTATGGTATATCCTGGTGAAGAGGAGATGCTGGCTTTATGTGAAGGAGCTTTGAGAGTTTTAAAGGGAGAAGAGGTGGAAAAAATATATTGAGCAAACGGATAAAGATATTTGTTGGAGGCTTTGGAAGCGGAAAGACAGAAATTTCCATTAATTATTCAATATATTGCAGGAAAAGCTACACTAAAGTTGCTATTGTGGACTTAGATATTGTTAATCCTTATTTTAGAACTCGAGAAGCAAGAAATGCTTTAAACCTTAAAGGTATAAAAGTGATTTCCCCTGAAGGTGAGATGGCCTATGCTGATTTACCCCTAATTTCACCCAAAATAAAAGGTTTAATCCAGAATTCAGATTATCATTTAATTCTTGATGTAGGTGGTGATGATGTAGGAACAGTCATTTTAGGGAATTTTAAATCTTGCATAGAGAGATCAGATTATGAAATGCTGCTGGTAGTAAATCCTTACCGGCCTTTTACTCAAAGCGTACCTCAAATCAAGCAAATAGCCCAGGAAATAGAAAATACATCTCGATTGAAAATTAGCGGAATTGTAAGTAATCCTAATTTAAGCAGACAAACAGATGAAAAGATAATCAAACAAGGTCACATTTTGGTAAAGCAAGCATCTCAAAAATTAAATTTACCTATTAAGTTTATCTGTACAGATGAACGATTTTCTCAAAAAGTCAAGCAAGAAGATTTCGTAGAACCAGTATTTTTTATTAAACGTTTTATGCATTTACCGTGGAATTAAGCTTTAAAAAAGGAGGGAGAAAAAAGAATATGGCAAAAATTGTAGTTGATGAAGAAAGATGCAAAGGATGTGAACTATGCATCCCCGCTTGCCCCAAACACATTATGGTTATGTCTGAAAAATTTAACAAAAAAGGTTATCACCCAGCTAAACAGATTAGACCTGAAGAATGCACCGGTTGTGCTTTTTGTGCAATAGTTTGCCCGGATATTGCTATTGAAGTGTTTAAGTAAATTAGTCGTTACTATTAAATACAAGTTTTTAGTTGACAGTTTTCAGTTATCGGTTCTCAGTGAGCAGGGGTAAATTGCACACACTTACCTTGCTAATGACTGGTTAACTAATCCTTAACCTGTAAACTGGCTAACCGGGTAACTGGATAACTAATACATAAGGGATACGAGATACAAATTAAGGTTTACAGAAAAAGGAAATTTCTATACAATTAAATTATTATTAAGGAGGCTGAAAAATGGGAGAAAAGATGTTAATGAAAGGGAACGAAGCCATAGGAGAAGCAGCAATTCGCGCAGGATGCTATTTTTACTTTGGTTATCCGATTACCCCTCAAAGTGAATTGACTGCCTATATGTCTAAAAAGTTGCCCAAGATTAAGAATGCAGCTTTTATACAAGCTGAAAGTGAAGTAGCAGCAATAAATATGGTTTACGGAGCCGCTGCCACAGGAGTAAGAACCATGACTTCATCCTCGAGCCCGGGGATAAGTTTAAAACAAGAAGGGATTTCTTATATCGCCTGTGCTGAGTTACCGTGCGTAATAGTAAACATGCAAAGGGGGGGACCAGGATTAGGGAGTATACAGCCTGGGCAAGCTGATTATTTTCAAGCTACCAAAGGAGGAGGACACGGTGATTATCATTTAATTGTACTGGCCCCTTCTTCTGTGCAAGAGTTAGTAGATTTAACCATGGATGCTTTCGATTTAGCAGATAAATATACGAATCCCGCAATGATATTAGGAGACGGACTTATAGGACAAATGATGGAATCTGTAGAATTTAAAGAAAGAAAAAAGATTGATTTGCCAGATAAAGAAGGATGGACATTAACCGGATGCAAAGGAAGAGAAAAAAATTATATTGTTCCCTTTAATCTGGATCCTTACGAAATGGAAAAACTAAATTTTGAAATTCAAGATAAATATAATGAATTAAAAGAAAAAGAAGTTAGATATGAAACGATTAATTTGGAGAATGCTGATTTAGTAGTAGTTGCTTACGGAACAGTAGCCCGGATTGTAAAAACTGTAATTGCTAACGCTAAAAAAGAGGGAATTAATATCGGATTAATTAGGCCAATTACCCTATTTCCTTTTCCGGAAAAGATAATTGCTGAGACTTCCGAAAAGGTAAATAAGTTTTTAGTAGCTGAAATGAGCTTAGGTCAGATGGTAGAAGATGTCAAATTAGCAGTGAACGGTAAAGTAGAAGTCAATTTTTATGGTAGAGTGGGTGGAATCATACCTACACAAAGTGAAATTTTAACTGAAATAAAGAAATATTTAAAATAAATTGATTACATTTTATATTATATTACGGAGGTGTGTAATAATATTATGAAGAAAGTTTTTGGTAAACCTAAATCTTTAACTAAAGATCCTTTTACTTATTGTCCGGGATGTCATCATGGCATTGCTCACCGTTTAGTAGCTGAGGTTGTAGATGAATTTGAAATAAGAGAAAAAACTATAGGAATATGCCCTGTAGGTTGTTCAGTATTTGCCTATGTGTTTTTTGATTGTGATATGATTTGTGCAGCACACGGGAGAGCTCCCGCTGTAGCTACCGGAATAAAAAGAGCAAAACCGGATTCTATTGTATTTACTTATCAAGGAGATGGTGATTTAGCTTCTATTGGTACGGCAGAGATAGTGCATACTGCTAATCGAGGTGAGAATATTACAGTTATATTCATCAATAATGCTATCTACGGAATGACTGGCGGACAAATGGCACCCACTACTTTAGTGGGACAAGTAACTCAGACCTCTCCTTATGGTAGAGACGCGAAGACTATGGGATACCCCATGAAAGTAGCAGAAATGTTAGCTGCTCTAAAAGGAGTTACTTATATTTCTCGGGTAGCTTTAAACAAACCAGCAAATATAATAAAGGCTAAAAAATCAATCAAAAAAGCATTTCAAATACAATTAGAGGGGAAAGGTTTTTCTCTGGTTGAAATTCTATCTACCTGTCCTACTAACTGGGGTCTAAGTCCGATTGAAGCAAATAAGTGGGTGGAAGAAAATATGATTCCTTATTACCCATTAGGAGAACTTAAAACTCCCGAGGAGGTGTCTTGAATGTTAGAGAGGATAATTATTTCAGGATTTGGTGGTCAAGGAGTAATGTTAATAGGTAGATTGTTAGCTTATGCTGGAATGATAGAAGGTAAAAAAGTTGCCTGGATGCCTTCTTATGGACCAGAAATGAGAGGGGGAACTGCAAATTGTACAGTACTTATTTCAACCGAGGAAATAGGGTCTCCAATTGTAACTCATCCAAAAATATTAATCGCCATGAACCAACCTTCATTAGATAAATTTGAATCAAATGTAAATGAAAATGGATTAATCATCTTGAATGATTCATTAATAAAACGTGAAGTAAAAAGGAATGGCGTTAATGTAATAAAGATTCCTGCAGATGATATTGCTGATAAGTTAGGTAATTCAAGAGCAGCCAATATGGTAATTTTGGGTGCTTATGTTAAAAAATCAGGAGCTGTAAAGTTGGAAACTATATTTAAAGCCTTAGAGAAAGCTTTGACCGGACGTAATAAAAAATTACTAAGTTTGAATAAGGAAGCTTTAAAACAAGGAGCAGAATTGGTGAAAAAATAATAAAATCTCCCTATTTCTTAATACAGGGAGGAATAAATTATATACTATGTACTATATAATAATTGTCCATTTGCTCTATGCTATATACAATAATTATTTGCTTAACCGTTGTACTGGTTGATCTAGTTAGCCAGGAATATCGTTATATATTTAACAAATACTGATGCTAATTTCTTAACTAACAAACCATGTAACAAAATAACCAACTAACTAAATAATACGATATATGACATACTAATAAAGAAAGGGGACAAATTAATGGTTAATGAAAAAAGATTGATAGAAAGTTTTATGGAATTAGTTAGGATAGACAGCATATCCAGAGAGGAGAGAAATCTGGCTGATTTTTTAATAGAAAAATTAGAAGATTTAGGGTTGGAAGTTATAGTTGATCAAGCTGGTGAAAAGGTGAAATCTAATAGCGGTAATATAATTGCTCGTTTAAGGGGAAATATCAAAAAAGCTACTCCTGTTATGTTTTCTGCTCATATGGATACAGTTGTCCCCGGGAAAAATATTAAACCTGTTTGTGATGGAGAAAAGATAATAAGCGATGGAAAAACAATTTTAGGAGCAGATGATAAAGCAGCAATCGCCGCTTTATTTGAGGTATTACACATCATTAAAAAGAATAATATTCCTTGTGGTGATATAGAGATTGTATTTTCCATCTGTGAAGAAATAGGCTTAAAAGGTGCAAAGAATTTAGATATCTCCAGTTTAAATGCCCAGATGGGGTTTGTTTTGGATGCTGGAGGCCAGGTAGGAAAGATTATTACTACAGCCCCCTCTCAGAATTCTCTGGAAATTACTATTTATGGAAAATCTGCACATGCTGGTTCAAATCCCGAAGAAGGGATTAATGCTATTCAGGTAGCCGGCTTTGCACTTTCCCGGATGAAGTTAGGTAGAATAGATGAAGAAACAACAGCTAATATTGGGATTATTTCGGGCGGTAAAGCTACCAATATTATTCCTGATGAGGTAACATTAAAAGGAGAAATTAGAAGTAGAAAGGAAGAAAAATTAGAAAAATATACTGAGCGATTGAAAACAATAATTGAGGATACTGCTCAGGAATTTAAGGCTAAAGCAGAGGTAAAGATTAACAGGGAGTACTCTTGCTACAATTTATCTTCTGATGATCAAGTAGTTAAAACATCAATGAAAGCAGTAAAAAATATGGGATTGTCACCTGAATTATGTCCCAGCGGAGGGGGGAGCGATGCCAATATATTTAATAAAAAAGGTTTCCCCTCAGTTGTTTTAGCTATAGGGATGGAGAAGGTTCATACAGTTGATGAATATATTCTGGTTAAAAATTTAAAAAATACAGCACAATGTGTTCTATCTATTATAAATACCGTTACTTCAGGAGAAAATTAAATGATTGAAGAAGATTTTTTAAAAGAAAAAACCTTATCTTTTACTTATATTTATCAAGGGAAAATTATCAACCTTCGTCAAGATAAGGTAAAACTCCCTGATGGCAGAGAAACTGTTAGAGAAATAGTTGAACACCCCGGGGCGGTAGTTATTTTAGCTTTGACTGATGATAATAAGATAGTAATGATCAGACAGTTTAGAAAATCGGCAGACGAGGTTTTGTGGGAACTGCCAGCGGGGAAGATTGAACCAGGAGAAGATCTGAAAAACTGTGCCCTAAGAGAATTAGAAGAAGAGACCGGTTATTATCCCCGAAAGATTAAAAAGCTAATAACTTTTTTCTCTACCCCCGGTTTTTGCAATGAAAAACTTACCCTCTTTTTAGCAGAGGATTTAGAGAAGAGAAGTAAAAATGAAGATGCTGATGAATTTATTGAAGTTGAACTAATTAAACCAAATAAAGCTCTAAAATTAGTAGAACAAAATATTATTAAAGATGCGAAGACTATAATAGGAATACTTTACTTGCTGGTTAATTAGTTAGCTGGTTACTTGGTTAGCTAGTTAAGAAAATACAACAAAGAAGTCAGAAGTTAGGGATTAATTGGTTAATCGGAAAATTGGTCAATTGGAGAATTAATTAATGAAGAAATATTTCATGGATTTTCATGTGCATATTGGCAGAAGCAATAGTGGCGCTCCGGTAAAAATAACTGCTTCCAGAGATTTAACTTTTGCTAATATTGCCCGGGAATGTAAACATAGAAAAGGGATTGATATTGTAGGTATCGTTGATTGCGCTTCACCTGAAGTAATTGATGATATTTCCCAGTTAATTAACAGCGGAGAAATGAAACCTTTGAAAGAAGGCGGCTTAATTTATCAGGATAAAGTAACTATTATTTTGGGCTCAGAAATTGAAACTAAAGAAGAAGGTGGAGGGCATTCCCACCAAATAGCCTACTTCCCTTATTTTGATGATATAAAAGAATTTAGTAAGGCACTATCTCTACTAGTTACCAATGTAAGTTTAAGTAGTCAAAATTGTAAAATTAGTGCCCAGGAAGCCTTCCAAATTATAAATCAAATTGGGGGGATTTTAATCCCCGCCCATGCCTTTACTCCTCATAAAAGTGTTTATGGGAATTGTGTCAGAAGATTACCGGAGATATTTAGCAGGGCTACTTTAAAAAAGATTCCAGCCATGGAATTGGGATTAAGTGCTGATACAGAAATTGCTGACCATTTGAAAGAATTATCTGAATATACCTTTTTAACTAATTCAGATGCACACTCTTTGCCTAAAATTGGCCGAGAATATAATATAATCGAACTGGAGAAGGTAAATTTTAGAGAGATACTTTTAGCCTTACAGAGAAAAGAAGGGAGAAGGATAACTGCCAATTACGGTCTTGACCCTAAACTGGGTAGATATCATCGAACTTTTTGTGAAACTTGTAATTATACAGCGACCAGTAATCCTCCAGTTTATAAATGCGAAAAATGCGGGAGTGATAAAATAGTAAAAGGTGTTTTTGATCGGATTGTGGAAATTGGAGATTACCAACAGTCTATTTCTCCCTCTCATCGTCCGCCTTATTATCACCAAGTTCCTTTAGAATTTGTACCCGGTGTAGGTAAAAAAACCCTGAATAAATTATTTGGCTACTTTGGCACTGAAATGAATATACTGCATAAAGCTTCTTATCAGGAAATTAGCCAGGTAGTAGGATTTGAGATTGCTCAGAATATAATTTTAGCCAGAAAGGGACTTTTAAAGTTAAGCCCGGGTGGTGGCGGAAAGTATGGAAAGGTCAAAAAGAAAGAAAAAATCTCCGGAGAAGAAAATTTACAGCTAAATTTTTAATTTTATTTTCCGATTTTCTCCTAAAAAGAATAAAGCAAGTTATCCTAAACTAGTTGATTTATATTTAAAATAATCAACTAGTATTTTTTTTAAAATATTTTTATAAAAAAAGAGGAAAATTAAAACTTTTGTAGAATATATTAATACGAAGATAAATTTAAGAGTTTTAAAAAAGAAAATATTTCGTTAATCATACATAACCATAATAATATGTAGGTGATTTATATTTGAGATTTTCATCTGATTTACTGGAAGAAATAAGGAATCGTTGCGATATTGTAGATATTGTTTCAGAGTATGTACATTTAAAACCGGCGGGAAAGGGATTTAAAGGTTTATGCCCCTTTCATGGAGAAAAAACCCCTTCTTTTATGGTTAGTCCTGAAAAACAGTTATTTCATTGCTTTGGATGTGGAGAAGGGGGTAATGTTTTTAATTTCCTTATGAAATATGAGAGACTTAGTTTTTTTGAAGCAGTAAAGATGTTGGCACAAAAATCTGGTGTCCCTCTCCCTGTAGATGAAGAAAAAGAAGATATTCTTCACAAAAAAAAGGAAAGGTTATATAAATTAAATAATCTGGTCGTAAATTATTACCGAGAATGTTTATTTAGGACCAACCAGGGAAAAAAAGTAATAAATTATTTAAAAAAAAGAGGAATTAACGATACTAGTGTCGAAAAGTATAAATTAGGTTATGCCCCCCCCAGCTGGGATGCGTTAAACAACTTTTTAAAGAAAAAAGGATATACCTACGAAGAACTAGTTAAAGCCGGGCTAATTAAAAAGAGTAAAACAGAAGGAAAATATATCGACTATTTTAGAGATAGGATAATTTTTCCTATCTTCAACTTATCGGGGAGGGTAATAGGTTTTGGAGGCAGGGTTTTAGATGGTTCTTTGCCCAAGTATATAAATTCCCCGGAGACTTTGGTTTATAATAAAGGAAGTAATTTATATAGTTTAAACTTTGCCAAGGAAGATATCCGAAAAAAGAATTGCATAATTGTTGTAGAAGGCTATACCGATGTTTTAATAACTCAACAATATGGATTTAATAATATAGCAGCATCCCTGGGAACAGCTTTAACCACTAAACAGATAGATTTGATAAAACGATTTACCGATACGATTTTAATCGCTTATGATGCAGATTCAGCCGGTAATATGGCCACTCTTAGAAGTTTAGATTTACTGGTAAAATCTGGTCTTGAAGTTAAAGTAATAGATTTGCCTTTAGGTTATGACCCAGCTGATTTTTCAATTAAAAAAGGAAGAAAGCCTTTTCAAAATTTAATTGATAAGTCGCTCTCCTTAATAGATTATAAGTTAAAACTTTTATATTCCAAATACAGTATTAAAACTATAGAAGGGAAAGTAAAAGTTGTTAAAGAAATTTTACCTACCCTGAGCGTAATGGGTGATGAGGATGAGGTAAGAGCTCAGACGAAAAAGATATCTGAAGAATTAAAATTGTCCGACGAGGCAATTAGGATTGATTTAGTGAAATACAAAAAAGGGTTAAGGGAATTTATCCCAAGTTTTATTAATCCGGATTCTGAGGATGGAAATATTAAAGCGGAAAAAATTCTCATTGGATGTATGCTGGAAAATGAACAAATTACCCGGGACATTTTGACAAAATTAAAAGCAGAAGATTTTTCAGTCCTATTACATCGTCAAATTGTAACGGCTATTGAAAAAAATTTAAAAGATGATAAAATAGTAGATTCTCAAAAAGTTATTGATTATTTAAATGACGATAAGGCAGCAAAAATAATTTCTAAGATTTTAATGAAAGAAAACATAACTTTTGATGAGAGGATAATCTCTGGATATGTAGATACTATAAACAATTTTAAGTTGACTCAAGGGAGAAAAAATCTCGAAAAAAGGGCAAAAATTCTCGATGAAAAGATAAAAATATCTGAAAAGATAGAAGAAGATGATCTAAAAGAATTACGGGAAATTGTTCGGCAACTAAAAAACCAAAGCATTAATTAATATTTTATGTTTATAATTTATTCAAATATAAAGTTTACTGTTAAGAAGGAAGGCTTGATAATGGCGAAAAAGAAAATAATTGAGGAATTAATCAAAGAAGGTAAAGAGCAAGGTTATTTAACTTACAAAGAATTAGAGAAATATTTAGCAGATGATATTTCAGATTTGAGTAAAGTAGAAGATTTGTATGATATTCTAAGTGAATTTGGAATTGATTTAGTTGAGAGCGAGGAAGAGGGTAATTTGCTAACCAAGGATAAGGATGTTGAAGAGAAAAACAAAAAACTCAGACCCTCTAAAGCTAAATTGGATTTAGAAATAGAATTGGCGAAACAATTAGAATTAGATGATCCCGTAAAAATGTACTTAAAGGAAATTGGGCAGATAAGATTATTAACTGCCAAACAAGAGGTAGAATTGGCTAAAAGAATGCAAAAAGGAGATCATGAAGCCAAGAAAAGATTAGTAGAATCAAATTTAAGATTAGTAGTAAGTATTGCCAAAAGATATGTGGGTAGAGGAATGCTATTTTTAGACCTGATCCAGGAGGGTAATATGGGTTTAATCAGGGCAGTAGAGAAGTTTGACTACAAAAAGGGATATAAATTTAGTACCTATGCTACTTGGTGGATAAGGCAGGCAATTACCAGAGCTATAGCAGATCAAGCCAGGACTATTCGCGTTCCTGTTCATATGGTGGAGACTATTAATAAATTAATAAGGGTATCACGCCATCTTTTGCAGGAATTAGGACGAGAACCGACAGTTAAGGAAATAGCTGAAAATATGGAAATTACTGAAGATAAAGTAAGGGAAATATTAAAAACTGCCCAAGAGCCTGTTTCCTTAGAAACTCCAATCGGAAAAGAAGAGGATAGTCACTTAGGAGATTTTATAGAAGATAAAGATTCACCCGCTCCTCCTAAAATTGCTACTTACACTCTTTTAAAAGAACAACTGGACGATGTCTTAGAGACTTTGACTTACCGAGAGAAGAGAGTGCTGGAATTGAGATTTGGAATTGCCACCGGTCACCCTCATACCTTAGAAGAAGTTGGTAAAGAGTTCGGAGTAACTAGAGAAAGAATTCGTCAAATCGAGGCCAAAGCATTAAGAAAATTAAGACATCCCAGCAGAAGTAAAAAATTAAAAGACTATTTAGAGTAAAAAATTAAAAGACTATTTTTAAAATTATTCATAAAAAATAAAAAATATCCTTTTAATTAAATAAAAATATTGACTGAACATGATTTTTTAAGTATAATTACATGGTAATATTCCTCGGTAGCTCAACGGTGGAGCATCCGGCTGTTAACCGGAGGGTTGTAGGTTCGAATCCTACCCGGGGAGCC
>DAOUWX010000117.1 GCA_030666935.1 Atribacterota bacterium
ATTTCAGCGGCTTTATTAACTTCATGCAAAGTTAAACTTGAACTCCCGCTGATATTAAACAACAACCCTTTAGCTCCATCAATTTTTGTATCTAAAATTGGACTGTTCACAGCTCTTTGGGCTGCTTCTACAGCTCGGTTTTCACCACTGGCTCTCCCTAGTCCCATAATAGCTGTACCAGCATTTTCTATAATCATTTTTACATCTGCAAAATCCACATTTATTAAACCTGGCTCGACTACAATTTCGGTAATTCCCTGAATACCATGCAGCAGAACCTCATCAGCAATTTTAAAAGCATCCAATACAGAAGTATTTTCCTCAACAATCTGAAGTAACCTATCATTAGGTATTACAATTAAAGTATCTACACATTCTTTTAATGATTTTATTCCTTCCTCAGCCCGTCCCATCCTTTTATGACCTTCAAAAGAAAAAGGCTTAGTCACTACGCCCACCGTTAAGGCACCTAAGTCTTTAGATATCCGAGCAACGATAGGAGCACCACCGGTTCCAGTTCCGCCTCCCATTCCAGCGGTAATGAATACCATATCTGCTCCTTTTAAAGCTTTAGCAATCCTATCTTTATCTTCTTCCGCAGCTTTACGGCCAATTTCAGGATCCGATCCACTACCTAAACCCTTGGTTATCCTGCTACCGATTTGTATTTTTTGTTCAGCATTAGAAAAGGCTAACACTTGAGCATCGGTATTAGCGGAAATATAATTAACCCCTTGTAATTTTGCATCAATCATTCTATTAACAGCATTTCCGCCACCACCGCCTATACCGAGTACTTTTATCTCGATAAATTCTCCTACTTTATTATTAAGGTTAAGCAATTTGTAACCTCCCCGCAAATAATGGAATATTTGCCTATTTAAAGGCAATAAAAAAAACTAAAAAAAATCTTTTAACCAGCTGATAATTTTAGTAAAAATATTTTTCGCTCCTGTTTTTCTTTTAGTCGATTGGAATGATCTTCCGATAGAATATTTTTCGGTAGCAAAACTTAACAATCCAATTGCTTCAGAATAGGATGGGTCGTTTACCATATCTGCTAACTCACCTTCGTAGTGAGGTCTCCCTAATCGAGAGGGTAAATTTAAAACCTGTTCTGCAACTTCTGAGATACCGGGTAGTAAAGAACTTCCTCCGGTTACAACTATTCCTCCGGGAATCATATTGTAACACCCCGATTTTCTAACTTCAGTTCCTATCAAATCAAATATCTCACTTACCCGGGGTTCAATTATTTCTACCAGGTACTTTTGGGAAACATTATTCTTATCTTTTCCGTCTATACCGGAAATCGCTACTAATTTTTCAGGAGAAACATTATTTTCAACTGTGCTTCCATAGTTAATTTTTATCTTTTCAGCTTCTTCTATAGAAGTTCTTAAACCAACGGCTAAATCATTGGTTATCTGAATACCTCCTACTGGTAGAACTGCGGAATAAGCCAATCCGCCTTCAACAAAAATTGCTATTTCAGTAGTCCCAGCACCAATATCAATTAATAAAACCCCTAAATCTTTTTCGGCATTACTTAAAATTGCATTACTGGAAGCTAGGGTTCCAAAAATTATTTCCTCAATGTCCAAGCCCGCTCCTTCTACACATTTAATTAAATTTTGCACAGCGGTAATTGAGCCGGTTACAATATGGACTTTACACTCCAATCTTGCTCCCGACATTCCCAGAGGATCCGATATTCCACTCTGGCCGTCAACTATGAATTCGCGGCTTAAGGTATGAATTAATTCTTTATCAGAAGATATTATTCCAGCTTTAGCAGCTTCTATAACCTTTTCAATGTCGTTTTCTGTAATTTCTGGGGATTCTCCGGAAATAGCAATAACTCCTTTGCTATTTACAGAGGTTATGTGACTTCCTGCGATAGAAACAAAAGCAGAATTAAAACGAGTTCCTGCCATACGTTCAGCACTTTCAATAGATTCTTTTACTGACTGAATAGCTTGATCTAAATCTATAATTACTCCTTTTCTTATTCCCAGGGAGGGTGCTGTCCCTATACCAATAATTTCTATCTGATCGTCCTCACCTAATTCACCTACAACTGTACATACTTTTCCGGAACCTATATCCAGACCAACTATAATTTCATCCATTCCCATATTTATAACCTCCCGTATGCTTTAAAATATCATACACTATTAAAAAATTAAAGTAAATATACTAATGTCTTTAATTTTACAAACATCATTTTTTTAATTTTATTACTAAACTATCTTTAAAGCGAATATCTATATATTCTACTAATAATGTTTCTCTTTCAATTTTTTCCAGGGCTTCTCTTAACAGATTTTCTTTGTTAATAATCACCTCTGGGCTATTCACCCTAACTTTTAAGGTAGCATCCTTATTGTAAATCATAAAATCATCTGGGGATAATATTTCTATCCGGCAAAATCTCTTGGGCAATATCACCTCTGCTGAATTAATGCTCTCTAATGCTGTCCTAAATTCAGATTTATCTATAATTTCTCCTATTTTTATCTCATCAATCTCTAATCCTGATAGTAGGGGCAGGGTAAACCCTTCCTCCGTTTCATCAATTTTGGATAAAACCATTCCCTCTTTAGTGGAAAAAAAATATCCTTCTCCAATATGAACAATTGCTGCTGCTTTTCTTTCTTTTAAGGAAATAATGATTTTATCGGGTATTACCCGTTTTATTTCCACCTCTTTTATCCAGGGTTCCTGCATTAAAGAATTTATAGATTTTTTTAGATCTAATTTAAAGATATTTTTGCTCAATTGTATCCCGGACTTAAAAAATATTTCATCCTCACCTAGACAATCATTACCTTTGATAATAACCTCTTCGACATTGCAAAAATTTGAACTAAATATAAAATTGAAAAAATTCCAGCCTAAAAAACCTATAACCAAATAAAAAACTAATATCTTGGTTACTCTTGCTGATATAGGCTGATGCTTTTCGCCTTTCTCTTCTTCTTCCCCTAATTCCTCCTCTTCTTCCATCCATTCTTCATTCTCGTCAGTTCTTTTCATCTACCCGGTCTCCGTTTTTACCATATACGAAATACTATATACTCGATACTAATTTATCTTCTGTCTTCTTTCTTCTCTTTTCCCAACTAGTTAACCAGGTAACCAGCTAACTAACCAACTATATGCTATTTTCTTCACGCGATACTCGGTACTTTTTTTATCTTCTATCTTCTCATTCTTTAACGAGATACGAATTTAGGGTTCTCCTAAAATTTCTATTTCGCGTTCTAATTTTATTCCAAAATTTTTCTTTACTCTTTTCTCAATCTCTTCAATTAAATATAAAATATCTCCGGCTGACGCACCGCCATTATTCACAATAAAATTAGCGTGCCTGGTAGAGACCTCTGCTTTGCCTCGAGATAAACCCTTCGCTCCAACCTTTTCGATCAATTCTCCGGCATAATAACCGGGTGGATTTTTAAATATGCTGCCCGCGCTGAATTTATCCAAAGGCTGGCTGTTTTTTCTGATTTCAATATTTTGTTTTATTTTAGATTCAATTTCTTCCTTATTCCCCTTTTTCAGCAGTAGAGTTGCTTCTAAAATTATCATCTGCTCGCCTTTTAAATTACATTCACGATAATTAAAATCTAAATTAGATTTGGAGGTTATTTCTATTTTATTTTCCCAGGTTAAAAAAGTTACATTTTGTACTACGTCTGCCATGCAGTATCCTTTAAAACTGGCGTTATTAATTATTGCTCCACCCAAAGCCCCGGGAATAGCACAGGCAAATTCTAATCCGCTCAATTCTCTATTTAAAGCCATCTTACTCAGATATACTAATGAAACTCCTGCACCTATTTTTACAATTTTATCAGAAAATTCTATTTTTTTAAAATCTTTATTTAGGTTGATTACCAAACCTCTTATCCCGTTATCCAAAATCAATAAGTTTGTTCCATTTCCCATAACCCGGAAAGGTAAATTAAATTCTTTGGAAATAGAAACGACTTTTTTTAAATCTTCGACATTTCCAGGGCTGCAAAAAACATCAGCAGGTCCGCCAATTCTTAATGAAGTATGATTCTTTAATGGCTCATCGTATTTAATTATATGGTCAATCCCTTGTATTTTGCACTCATTTTTTATAATATCTATATTTATGTTCATTTTTAAATAATATCAAAATTCCTTTGTTTTCTTCAATCGTTTAGCCAATTCCTGGGCAACAGTCCAAATATCTCCCGCACCCATAGTTATTATTATATCTCCGGGTTGAATAATTTCAGATAAATAACTTAAAATATTATCTTTGGAAGGCAAATATTTTATCTGTCTATGGTTGGTTTTTTCAATTTCCCCAAATATAGTCTCTCCGCTAATTCCGGATATGGGTGATTCATTGGCTGAATAAATATCATCAATAATTACATAATCGGCATCAAAAAATGCCTTACCAAACTTTTCTGCTAAAAGTTTAGTTCTGCTGAAGCGGTGGGGCTGAAATATGGCAATTATTCTTCTATTTTGCCAGCTGCTTTTTAAAGCACTTAAGGTTGCTTTAATCTCTGTAGGATGATGAGCATAATCATCAATAATTAATATATTGTCATCAGTATTGGCAACAACTTCCATTCTTCTATGTACTCCTCGAAAGTCGCTCAATGTCTTAGTAATTTCCCTAAAACTTATTCCCAGTTCCAGAGCAACAGTAATTGCCGCTAAAGCATTTAAAATATTGTGATATCCGGCAACTTTTAAATAAAGTTCACCGATTTTTTTACCCTGCCAATATATTTTTGATTTAGAATTTAACTTATCTAATTCTACATCTTTAGCCATTAGATCCGCTTCAGTAAATATTCCATAAGATACATGACTTCTTCCACATTGTTTTACCAGTCCCTTTATATTATCGCAATCCTTGCATAATATGACTCGTCCATTATCAGGAACTTTATCAATAAATTTCCTAAAATCTTTTAGAATGTTTTCCATATTTTCATAATGATCTAAATGGTCATCTTCTATATTGGTAACTATAACCATTTGTGGATTCAATTCCAAAAACGAACCGTCACTTTCATCGGCTTCTACAACTATGTGATTTCCTTTCCCTAATTTAGCATTATTTTTAAAATTGTTTAGCTCTCCTCCCACTACTACGGTAGGATTGAAACCGCTTTTTTCTAATAATAGACTTATCATGGAAGCAGTGGTGCTCTTACCGTGTGTACCGGCAATTGCTATTCCATATTTATTGTCCATAAGTTTTGCCAGCATTTCAGCCCTTTTGATTATGGTAATCTTTCTATCCCTAGCACTCTTTATTTCTGAATTAGACTCAGGGATTGCCGATGAAACTACTACTAAATCTGCCCTTTCTACATTATTTTCATTATGACCTTTAAAAATAGTTGCTCCCTTATCAGCTAATCTTTTGGTTATCTTTGAAGGTGCAATATCGGAACCACTTATCTTATGACCTGAATCAAGAAGGATTGAGGCTAAGCCGCTCATTCCTGATCCACCAATTCCAATAAAATGTATATGTATTTTTTTTTCATTCATCAAATATAATTCCACCTTTTTTTCGTATTGCGTATTGCGTAAAGAAAAAACAGTTTAAAAACTTAAATTAAAAATTAGTTTTTTATTACATTTCGTATTACATAAACCCCAAACTCTACATTTATATTCAACAATAATTTATGGTTTTCCTGCTTTGTTGGTAAAATATTTCTTCTATTTTTAAATTTTTTTAAGGTAGTCAGAAATATAGTCTACTATCTTCTTAGCTGAATTCACATTACTTAATTCTCTGCTCTTTTTAGCCATCATTTCTAATCGATTTTTATCTTTCAATATATCGAGCAAAACCCAAGCTAATTTCTTATCGGATAAATCCTTTTCTAAAATTAATATTGCAGCCCCTTCTCTTTTAAAAATTTTAGCATTGATTCCCTGATGATCATGAGTAGCGTGGGGGTAAGGTATTAAAATTACTGGTAAACCATAAGCCCC
>DAOUWX010000265.1 GCA_030666935.1 Atribacterota bacterium
AGCTATTTGAATGCCGGTATTTTCTATACCATGAATACCGGCCACAAAACATATTTTTTTTAAGCCCTTACCGTATTGAAAATATTTAATCTTCAATTTTAAATTTCCTTTTTATCCTTCCATATTTTTTGCCAGATAGTAAAATTATTTTCCAGTACCTCGATTTCCCTACCCGGAACATATCCTTCAATAACTACATTTTTATCATATTCTTTTTGTAAGCTAAATAACATCTCAGATAGGTTCAACTTACCCCAGCCTAAAGGCAAATGAGTAATAGTATTGTTTGAATCACTTAAGTGAACGTGAATAATTTTTTCCTGAAGTTCTGAAATATATTCTTTAACGGTAAGATTTCCAATTGTTGCAATATGGGCTAAATCTAAAGTAATGCCTACACACTTACTCCGAATATCGGAAATTAATCTATTTACATCTTTGGGAAAGATAATCATTTCCTTGGCCCTTGACTCCATATTTTCTATTCCCAGGAAAATATCATGCTCTTCAGCGACTTTTATTAATTGTCTAAAACTGTCTACCTGTAATTCCCAAATTCGGTCAAGATTATCCTTGCTCGAAGTTTTTCTTCCCGGATGTACAGTGATGATTTGTAAGCTTAACTTGGAAGCTAATTTAATAGATTCTACAATTTGTTTAACAGATACCTTTCTGATTTCATTATTTGTAGAACTGAGATTTATGTCATTATTTAGGGAATGAAGGGTTATCTCTAATCCTAATTGCTGTAAATATTTTTTAAACCAGGACAAATCTTCAATATCCCTATGGATTTGATTTTCCCAAATCTCAGCACCATCATATCCCTTTTCTTTAATTAGTTTTAGTGAATCTATTAAATTTATCTGCCAGAGTATTTTGGTGGAAAGGCTTATTTTCATGAGTATTAACTTCCCGTTATATTTAATTATTACAAATGGTATCTTACTTTCAGCTTATCTAATTTTGCAAATGAATCAATTGACTTCTTTTTATCTTCCATAACCAAGGTTAATATTAAAATATTTGCAACTGACATGGGAGCTACCAGAGAAGTCATCAATTCTACCGGTCCTCTTTTGGCATTCAATATCACATCTGCATTAGTAGCAATCGGAGAAAACTCAGAATCCGTAATAACAATTATGGATACTTTTTTTTGTTTAACTATATCCAGGGCTGCAATTAATTCTTTATGCGGTCTAAAAAATCCTACACCAACAATAATGTCTTTCCGGGAAATACCCATTAACTTATCAATAACCTCTTCTCCTCCGTTGGTTATTGCCATAACATTATATCCTAATCTGTTTAATCTGAATTCTAAAAAATCCACTATTGCTTTTGAAATTCCCAGGCCAATGATATAGATAATCCGTGCTTTCCTTAAATATTCAACTGCTCTTTTAATATTTTTTTCAGAACAGTTACGGTTTACTTCTTCTAGAATTGCTTTATCTATATTTATAAGATTACAAAAAACATCTTCTTTATTTTTTACTCTTTCTATTGTCTCTTTCATTTTAATTTTGGGAGTTATTTTTTGTTTAACTATTTGCTGTAAGTTTTCTTTGATATCCTTAAATCCTGAAAACCCTAAAAATTGAGCAAATCTAATTACCGTGGCTTCGCTCACCCCGGCTTTTTCTCCTAATTTTGCAGAAGTTAGAAAAGCAGTTTCTTCAATATTTTTCAAAATATACATAGCAAGTTTAAGCTGTCTTTTACTCATTATTGGTTTTTTTTCTTCAATTAATTTTTTTATAATTTTGGGCTCACCTTACTTTTTTTTGTAACTTTTATTTCATATTTACCATTATTAAGGCTACGTTTTCTACTTATTGCTAAATTATTGTAGTTTTTCCTTCATCTCTCTTAACAAAAAGATATACTATTTTTAATTATTTGTCAATTGAATATCATGTTTTTGAGAAATATTCATAAACTCATATTTCTATTCTTAACAAAAAACAGGGCAAGATAAAGAAATTAAATTTCTTTCTCTTGCCCTGTTTTACTTTTTTAACTAATTTACCAATATGTCTTCTCTTAAGAATAACATTTATGAATCAAAGTACAGTTTCTTATCACAATTTCCGATTTTTTCTCCGAATAAATAAAAACCGAGTTAATTCAAATATCTGATGGATAACTTATCATTCCTTTTTTATTTTGTGATCTTAAATAAATAAGTGATAGGCACCTAAATACCAACTCCTATTTATCCATTTGGGCTTTTCTTGATATCCACCAACACACCAGGAACAATATCCCAGGGGTGGGAAGCGCTATGGCTACTATATAAGGGTAAGGTCGGGGAGAGATCATCCAGAAGTGCACCGCTAAATTTACCAGGAAGAATCCAATATTGATTGCTCCGCCCAATCCTTCCCAATACCAGGCAATACCTAAACCCAAGACACTTAAGGTTAAAGTAAGGGGAATCAGGTTTTCTATAGGAGGATAATCTTTCATGGCATGTGGATCTGCTGTGCCTGTTTGTACCCAATTTACTGCGTAACCGATAAGCATAATCAGGGTAAATACGATAATTACAATGCTCCAGATTCGAGCAATCCACCGCAGCCTAAATTTAATTTTATTCATACTTTGGCTCCCTTTCGACTTTAACTTAAAAGCCTCTTTTAGAAGTGAAAGATATTTTCTTCGGTCAGTATCAAAAGCAAATATCTTTTGTTGATAATTCCCTCTTTGAGAGATATGGTTAGAGTATCTCGCCACAACGACTCGTGCTTTCTTGGTATATTCCTATTATATGTCTTCGTAGAAGTTATATCAATGAAAATAGGTGCCTATCTCTATTTTTAGTTTTGGGATATCCTGTTTTTAGAAATAAAAAAGCCTTTCAGTAAAATACCAAAGGGCTTGATTGTTCAAACAGTATTGTTTATCTGCTTTTCCTGTTTTCTGGTTATGATAGCAGGAACATGCCGATGATATATGGTAGTAAAACCAGTAATGCCATCAGGGGATGCCCGCCCCGGGTCAGGTTACGACTACCCCAGTTGAAGGGATAGATTGCAAGCCCAAAGGCAAATACTCCGCTCGCCAGAAGGAGGATGAGGGACCCG
This sequence comes from Atribacterota bacterium, assembly GCA_030666935.1. Lineage (GTDB taxonomy): Bacteria > Atribacterota > Phoenicimicrobiia > Phoenicimicrobiales > Phoenicimicrobiaceae > Sediminicultor. The sequence continues at coordinate 3,093 of DAOUWX010000265.1, forward strand.
GATGGAT
>DAOUWX010000195.1 GCA_030666935.1 Atribacterota bacterium
ATAGTATCGAGTTAAGAAAGAGAAAGGAAAGATAGAAAAAGTTTGCACTAACATTTTTTATTTTTTTCCACTCTTAAAAATCTATTTAGAATTAATATTGATAGGCCAACTATAAAAAATAAAGTTGCAATACCAAATCTATCAGCAATATAACCGAACAAGGGAGCTAACAATATCATAAAAAGTGCACCGACCTGGCTTTCAATAGACATCACCGTAGCTCTTTCTTCTCTTCTCATATAATCACCAAAAACATCTACTGCCAGCGGCCGCCTGCCGTCTTTCAAAAAATAAAGGAAAAAATAAAGAAGTACGACTACTAACATAATTTTAGTTTTGATAGCAAGAAACATGATAAAAAATACTATACCTAAAATGTCAAAACTGATATCCATCAGTCTATCAGACTTAAACTTTAGGTTTAAGCGGTAAACATTTCGGGAAACCAGCGAGCTAAAGATGTACATCACTCCATAAATAAGTCCTAAAATAATTTTTAACTGGGTAGCTGCCTCCATCGAGACTACTATATAAATTCCGGAAATCAAAATAAGATCTTTTAAGATAGGCTGAATATAATCTTTTAAAACTTTAAAAATGGCATCAAAGAGTGAGGAGCTTATTACTACTTTTCTGAGAGACTTGTTGGCAAAAACATTCTTAAACTGCTCAATGGAATAAGTAAAAAATTTCTTTATACTGATAGTGGATTCTACCGGTTCGTTTAAGGCATCAGGGTAAGACCAGATTAAGAGAAAATCAAGGATGTAAGGGATGATGCTGAATAAGAAAATCCATTGCATCCTGGGTAATTTAATAATCAAAAAAATTGCAGCAAAGGCAGATAAAGAAGAACCGATTAGAGAAAAGGAACGGGTGCGGCCATAGACGAAAGTCTTATGTTCAAACCAGCCCTTCTGTTCCAGATAGGAATAAATCATTGCTTTATGGGTGCCTGACCTAAAGGCTTCTCCCAGACCAAAGAAGACCATGGCTATCATTACAATAGAATAACTGCTGCCCAGGAAAAAGAAAAAGAAAGATACAATATAGAAGATAAAACAGATCATTAATTCGGTCTTTTTTCCGTATTGGTCGGCAAATATCCCGGAGGGCACTTCGAATAGGTAGATAATTATCCCTCTAATAGAAAATAAAGTTCCTATCTGAAATAGACTAAGGTGCACCACCTGTATTAGATAAATATATAAATAGGGTTCAAAAAACTTAAGGTTTTTTAAAAACCCATACAGGCAAAATTTCTTTATCTGATTATTTTTCTTAATTAATTCGTGTAAGTCTTCCATAATTCATTATCAAGAGCGGAAACAGGAAACGGCTCTCGGGAACAGAGAACCGTCCCCTGTTCTTTTTTTAAAATTTTACTTCAACGTTTTCTCTTTCTTCCCCTTCTGTTTTATAATAAGGCCTACTGGTAAAACCGAATAGATTAGCAATTATCGAAGCCGGCACTTTGACTATTGCAATGTTAAATTTCATAGCAGTATCATTATAGAACTGTCTTGAGTAGCCTATCTTGTCTTCTGTATCTTTCAGTTGCTTTTGTAAATCCAGGAAATTTGTATTAGCCTTTAAATCAGGATAATTTTCTGCCACTGCAAATAATCGACTAAGGGCACCGGCTAATTCTGAATTTGCTCCCAATTTTTCCTCCGGTGTTTTTGCCGATAAATATTTGGTTCTGGATGCGGTTACTTCTTCTAATGTTCCTTTCTCATGTTTAGCGTATCCCTTTACAGAGCTTACCAGATTAGGAATTAGATTAAACCTTCTTTTTAGCTGGACGTCAATCTGCGCCCAGGAATTATCTATTCTCCCTCTTAACATTACTAATTTGTTGTAAGTAAGAACCCCCCACAATACAATCAGAATAGCAAAAATCGCTATAAAACTCATAAAAACACCCCTTTCTCTTTTTTATTTTGATAAATCATTAAAAAGCACCGGCTCCGCCGCCACCGCCTCCTCCTCCGCCTCCGGAAGAGAAGCCACCGCCCGAACCGGTTGAAGCAGTTGCACTGGCAAAAGCAGAAGTGAACACTTTATCAAAAGACTTAAACATGCTGTTATTTAATCTTCCGCTTCTATCAGTCATACAGTATAAGTAAGTAGAATTCCTTAAGGATATATCTTGACTACTTAAGGCCAGTTTTAATTTTGAAATTACTTTATCTGCTACCCCCAGGGAGATAGCGTAAACCAGATAATGTTCCCAAACTATTATAGAAGGGATTTCGTAATCTTTCATATTGCTAAAATGCAATAAGAATTGTTTAAATGCCCTCCATTTGGTATATTCATTAACTCCGATTTGAGTCTTTTTTCTAATCAATGCACCGTAGATTATCACTCCGAAACCAGTAAAACTGACAGCAAAGACTAAGGGTATAATCATAAACAACTGCATTTTTAATAAGGCTCCCAGAGCAAACAATAAAAATACTCCGGCATATTCCATCAAAATTACTTTGACTGCAGTCTTTAATCCCTCTTTGGATTCACCGAAATAATTATACTTTTTAAATTCCTCTCCAACTTTTTTAACCCATTTATTGTAATTGCTCCGAAAACTGCTCTGGGTTCTTGATGCCTTAGCGTAATCTTTTATCTCTTTTAAAGTTACACTCGCTCCATTACCGATTGAGTAAAAAAGCCAATGGGTTAAATATGATTCATGTTCTTTTAAATTACTGGTGTCACTTTCTTCAATTAATGTAAATCTATAATCTTTCTTTCTTCCTTTTGGAATCTCTTCAATCTTTAAATATTTTTTACGCACTAAATCCATCAAGGTTGCCATAATATCTTTACTGCCCACCCCCTGGATACTCATTAATTTACTCAAAACTGCCGGGGTAATATCTTGGGGTAATTCACGGTAATAATCCATTTCAACTTCGGGCTTAAGTTCTTTATCATATTTAAAATAAAGACGAATGGCCAGGAATATGTTAAATAATACTACTAGAAGAGCTAATAAAAAACCGATAATATTGAAATACATCTCTCTGTCTGCTTTTCTAGCCCAGGCTAATTCCTCTTTCATTATTTCAGCAAATTTATTTTGGTTAATTATTTTGGTGCTATGGGGAATCATGCTGGTGGGAAATAAGATTCTCGCTTCCACCATTTCTCTCGAAGACAATTTAAAAACTTCATATACTATCTTTCCATCCTCCCGGATAGATACTTTTCCATCCAATTGGCCGTGTCCGAACACTTTTAGTTCTTCTGCCGAGACTTCTGCAGACGGGAGCTCAATTTCTATCTTAATGTGACCGATGGGGGAAGTATTGGATTCATCGAAAAATTTCCAATAAAATTCTGCGGTATCATTGTATAAAGTTGCAACATTTTTTAACTGATACTCCAGTAAAAATAATTTTCTTTCGCTGCTGGATTTATCATAAATTTTATAAGTCACCATATCTGCGGCGAGACTTTGAGTATATTCTAATTCTTTATCTTCGGGGAAATATTCGGAAGCCTTGAAATACTCAAATCCATCCGACCCTCTAATTCCTATAGTCCTTATTATGCCGTTAAAATCACCATCAAAATCATACTCAAAAATTTCGCTTACCTGAATATCACCATTTTCTAATATTTTTACCTGGGCTTGATAATCGGTAATTTTAAAACTCCGCTCGGCGCAGGAAATAAAAGTAGCAAAAGAAAACAGTATAATAATCAATAAAGCAAAACCTATTAATTTTTTTGTTTTTATTTTAAACACCTCCATAATTACTTTTAAGTGAATACAAAGAATCCACAGTCACGTTTTTTTATATTGTTTTTTATATTCGATGGAATACTTTCAAAATCCTTTTTTTTATTTAAAATATTTTTATTTTTTTCAAAAATGCACCAGGGGACGGTTCTCTGTCAGGTTTTATTACCCTCTTTAAATTGCAAAAAACCTGACAGAGAACCGTCCCCTGGTGCATTCTATTCGTATCGGAGGGCGTCGACGGGGTCCATTTTGGCAGCTTTCATGGCGGGGTAGAGACCGAAGAAAAGACCGATAATTACAGCAAAACCAAAAGCCAGTAGAACAGAGACAGGGGAAATTACCAAAGGCCATTTTCCGGCTTGCGCAATAGCGTAAACCCCTAACCAACCGAAAAAGATGCCAACCAGTCCTCCCATTCCACTCAAACTCAAAGCTTCGATAAGAAAATGGCTCAGTATATTCTTATTTTTTGCTCCTAAAGCCTTGCGA
>DAOUWX010000363.1 GCA_030666935.1 Atribacterota bacterium
CAAGATATTCATGCGATGATTGAAAAACATGAAAACGCCAATGTAAATTACTTTGATCAGGGCATTAAGATTTTAGAACTCACTCAAAAGCTTTATTCAGTTTACTTTCAGAAGAATCCCAAAGAAAAAGGCCAGTTGGTTAAATTATTACTATCGAACTGCACCTTAAATGACGGAAACCTTTATCCTGTATACAAAAAGCCCTTCAACCTATTGGTCGAAGAGCCTTCGCGTATACTATGGTGGAGGCGGCGAGATTCGAACTCGCGTCCAAAGATATTTCAGTAAAAACCACTACGAGCGTAGTCTATGATTTAATTCTCGCTCTTTTTACCTCCCATAGACAGGATGTAAATTGAGCCAGCCCTTAATTTTCTCTTCTACCTCCCAGGGCAGTAAGGTAGAAGATAGTCTACTTTATGTTACACCCATAAAGGTCTCGTAGACACAAGACCAGTACAGACGTGCAGCCTAATTAGGCTGCAAATGCTAATTGTTCGTTTCTAGCAATTAATGTTTTTCCACGGTTTTACGAGGACATGGAACCTCGACTCGCTGTTCTTACCTCTCTTATCCCTGTCGAAACCTATCGCCCCCATTCTTTATTCTTTAATTCTCTTTCTACCTCTCTTCGGGCATCTTTTTCAGCTAATGCTTGTCGTTTATCGTATAATCTTTTTCCTTTAGCAAGAGCCAATTCGATCTTGGCATGACTTTTTTTAAAATAAATTCGCAAAGGCACTAGAGTTAAACCTTTTTCCTCAACCTGCCCTCTTAAACGGTTAATTTCTCGTCTATGCATAAGTAATTTACGTTTCCTTCTGGGATCAACATTGAATATGTTGCCAAAGGTGTAAGGAGAAATATGCATATTCATTAAATAAAGTTCGTTATTTTCAAATTGAGCGAAACTTTCCCGCAGACTAACCTTGCCTTCTCTTAAAGATTTAACTTCTGTTCCTTTTAGGACCAGCCCTACTTCGTAAGTATCTAATATATGGTAATCATGTCGTGCTTTTCTGTTTACAGCTACATTTTTTACTTCATTCCTATTGTTCAAGCTCATAATATTTCCTCATTTTGCAGTTAAATTATAGCATAAATAAGGGGGATTTTCAATAAGAATAAAATGGCGGATAGTACTTATGAGATTGCCGCACTCCGAATAATCGAAGCTCGTAATAACAGAAATTTTTAGTTTAAAGGGTTTCTCTTAATTTGCTTGCTTTTTGAAATTCTTCTTTTAAACTACTAGGATCATTTTTGAGTTTATCTTCTATTGCTTCAAGATAATTTCTAAATTCCTGAATCATTTCCAAAATATTTTCTTGATTGGTTTCGCAGATATCTTCCCATATCTTATAAGGGCTGGAAGCAATTCTGGTCATATCTTTAAATCCCTCTCCGACGGCTTTAAAATATGTATTATTATTTCCCCGCAGAGCCAATTCACCTATTGCGTTAATTAGCGAAACCGCAATGATCTGAGGTAGATGACTTACTGCACCAACAATTCTGTCATGCTCGAGAGGATTTAATATCAATATGTTTGCGCCTATCATCTTAATTAATAAAGAAATTTTTTTAAGTGCTCCTAAATTATTTTTATGGGCAGGAGTTAGGATGTAAGCTTTATCCTGAAAGAGATGGAGACCTGCCGAATCTATGCCGTATTTTTCTGAACCCGCCATAGGATGACCGCCTATAAAAAATACATCTTTAGACAATACTTTATTTGCTTTTTGTACAATTTGTTGCTTAGTGCTCCCGGTATCTGTAACCAGACATCCTTTTTTGAGAAAAGGATTAATTTGAGTCAATATATTTAAAATCGTTTTTACAGGCGTGGCAATAATTACTATATCAGCTTCTTTTATTCCTTCTTCAAAATTAACTGTTCCTTCATCAATAGCGCCTCGAGCAATTGCTTTTTTAATTATTTCTTGTTTATCTATTCCTACAATTTTGAAATTCGGTTTCTTTTCTTTTAGAGCCAATCCCAATGAACCGCCGATTAGACCTACGCCAATGATGCTTATCTTGTTAAAATTAAAGTCGCTTTCCTCTTTCATTTTGATTCTCCTTTGTGGCAATTAACCAATTGCCCGATTGAC
>DAOUWX010000255.1 GCA_030666935.1 Atribacterota bacterium
GTTTACGGGTGGGATATTTACTTTCTAATCCTGAAATCATAAATGAAATAAGAAAAGTAAAGAGTCCTTTTAATGTAAATATTTTTTCTCAACTTGCCGCCCAGATAGTTTTTGAAAATAAAGAAATTTTAAAAGATAGTACAAAGAAGATTGTTGAAGAACGCGAAAGGTTGACAAACAGAATAAACGAACTTACGCCTTTCAAAACCCATCCTTCGCGGACTAATTTTGTTCTGGCTGAGGTTGGCTCTAAAGAAATTACAAACCTGGTTTACAATAATTTATTAGAACAGGGAATTTTAGTTCAAATAGTTTCTGATCCGCTTTTTTCAACCTCCAGATATTTTTTACGTATAACTGTGGGGAATAAAGAGGAGAATAACATTTTGCTTGAGGAGTTAGGAAATATTTCCAAAGACCTTTCTCTATCTACCTTATAATTTGATTTTTAAAGGAGATGAAGAAAATGATTAAATTTGATAAATTTACCATCAAAGCTCAGGAAGCAATTGGCGAAGCACAACAAATTGCTGCCAGCTATAACCATCAAGAGATAAAAAGCGAACATCTTTTATTAGCTTTAGTTAATCAGAAAGAGGGAGTTATTCCTTCAATATTGCAGAAGTTAAAGGTTAATTCTGAAGAACTTAAAGTAAAATTAGAAGGATTATTAGAAAAGATTCCTCAGGTTTATGGAGGGAGTGGTGGACAACAACATATAGGTAATGAACTTAATGATATATTAAATACAGCTCAACAGGAAGCTCGAAAAGTAAAAGATGAATATGTAAGCACGGAACATTTATTTATTGCTTTGGTTGAAGCAGAAGGAACCAGAGTTAATGATTTATTAAAAGAAGAAGGGGTTAACAAAGATAAAATTTATCAGACCTTGGTAAATATTCGAGGAAGCCAAAGGATAACTGATCAGAATCCGGAAGAGAAATATCAGGCTTTAGAACGTTATTCCCGTGACCTGACTGAATTAGCCAGAAGAGGAAAACTCGATCCGGTAATTGGACGGGACGAAGAGATAAGAAAAGTTATGCAAATTCTCTCCCGTCGTACGAAAAATAACCCTATGTTAATAGGTGAACCCGGGGTAGGGAAAACTGCCATTGCCGAAGGTTTGTCACAGAGAATTATGCGGGGAGATGTCCCTGAAGGATTAAAGAGTAAAAGGATAATAGTATTAGATATAAGTGCTATGGTTGCCGGTGCAAAGTATAGAGGAGAATTTGAGGATCGGCTAAAAGCTGTTTTGAAAGAAATTCAACGAGCTGAAGGAGAAATAATCGTTTTCATAGATGAAATTCATACTTTAGTAGGAGCAGGGGCAGCAGAAGGAGCCATAGATGCTTCTAATATGTTAAAACCGGCTTTAGCTCGCGGAGAACTTCATTGTATCGGAGCAACTACTTTAAAGGAATATAAAAAATATATTGAAAAAGATGCAGCTTTGGAGCGGCGGTTTCAGCCAGTATTAATTAAAGAACCTTCGGTAGAGGATACAATTTCTATTTTACGAGGGCTAAAGGAAAGATATGAAGTACACCATGGAGTGAAGATAAAAGATTCAGCCTTAATTGCGGCAGCTATCCTTTCAGGTCGATATATAACTGATAGATTTTTACCTGATAAAGCTATTGATTTAGTTGATGAAGCAGCTGCCAGTCTAAGGATAGAAATTGATAGTATGCCTACAGAGATAGATGAAGTGGAAAGAAAGATTATTCAATTAGAGATAGAAAAACAGGCTCTAAAGAAAGAGAAAGATGCCAGCTCCCAAGAACGATTAAAAAAGATAGAGCAGGAACTAAGCACCCTTAAAGAAAAAAGAGATAGTATGAAATTGCATTGGAATAATGAAAAAGCCTATATTCAAAAAATTCATGAAATAAAAAGTAATATTGAAAAATCTAAATTAGAAGCCGAAAAAGCAGAGAGAGAAGGAAACCTTAATCGAGTTGCCGAGTTAAAGTATGGAATATTACCTCAACTTCAAAAGGATTTGGAAGAAGAAAATAAAAAACTGGCTTCTTTGCAAAAAGAAACCAAGATGCTTAAAGAAGAAGTAGACGAAGAGGATATCGCTGAGATTGTCTCTAAATGGACCGGTATACCCGTTGGTCGACTTATAGAGGGTGAAGCAAATAAATTAGTCAGGATGGAAGAAGAGCTTAAACAAAGAGTAGTCGGACAAGATGAGGCAATTAGATTAATTTCCAATGCTATCAGAAGATCCCGGGTGGGGATAGCAGATCCCAAAAGACCGGTAGGTTCATTTATCTTTATGGGGCCCACGGGCGTAGGAAAAACCGAACTTGCACGAAGTTTAGCTGATTTTTTATTTAATGATGAAAATGCCCTGGTACGTATTGATATGTCTGAATATATGGAAAGACACAGTGTAGCCCGGTTAATCGGGGCTCCACCGGGTTATGTCGGATATGAAGAAGGGGGTCAACTCACCGAAATTGTTAGGCGCAAACCTTATTCAGTTATTCTCTTTGATGAAATCGAGAAGGCCCATCCCGATGTTTTTAATATTCTATTACAGATTTTAGACGATGGACGCCTAACTGATGGACAGGGCAGGGTAGTTAATTTTAAAAATTCTATTCTGATTATGACTTCTAATATTGGAAGTCAGTGGATTTACGAAATGAATAAAGAGAATAGAGAATCTGTTATGCAGAAAGTAAATGATTCTCTTCGTGAACACTTTAAGCCAGAATTTATAAATAGACTTGATGAGATAATTATCTTTAACAATTTAGATAAAGAACAGATTATTAAAATTGTGGATATTCAGTTGAATATTCTAAAGGAGAGATTGCAGAACAAGAAGATTAGTTTGAAAGTGACTACAAGAGCAAAGGAATTTTTAACTGAAAAAGGGTATGATTCACATTATGGAGCTCGACCTTTAAAGAGAACTATTCAAAGATACATTCAAGACCCCCTGGCTTTGCAAATTTTAGAGGGAATTTTTCAAGAGGGGGATAAATTAGAAGCTGATTTAGATGATAAAAACGAAAAGATAATTTTCAAGAAAATGTAAATTCATCATTAGTTACCCAGTTAGCCGGTTTACCAGTTAAAATACACGGTACAAGTTATAAGTTTAAGTTTAAAAAAGCCTTTACAGTGAACTGAAATCTGAAAACTGTGAACTGAAAACTTGTATTTAAAACTAACGACTATTCACTATTCACTAACGACTAAATAA
>DAOUWX010000003.1 GCA_030666935.1 Atribacterota bacterium
CCGTCCATAATTTTCCATTCCTAAATGAATATCAGCTATGTGAAGAAATTTCATCCGGTTTTTACCTTTCCTATTTTCTTTAAATTAGTCGTTAGTGAATAGTGAATAGTCGTTAGTATTAAATGCAGATACAAAATTTAACAATTTAGTAATTAACCGATTCACAGATTAAATTAGTTGACCGGTTAACCGTTAATCAGTACAGAAATATAAATTTATCGTTTTATTTATATTGTAGGGGCACAATGAATCGTGCCCTTCTCATTTTATTGTCTTTTGTTTACCCTGATAAGTGAGCATCTACTAAACAGGGCTTACAAAAAAAGGAAATTCCTACACAATCAAATTAATTTTGTAATTCTATCTTATCTCTTTTTATTTTTGAGAATAATTTATTTAATTATAGCACAAAATTTAATTCCCCTTGGCAGCGTTTCCACCGGCCAGATATCCGGTACTCCAGCATTCCTGTAGATTATATCCCCCGGAAGGGCCGTCAAGGTCTAAAATTTCCCCGGCAAAATAAAGATTTCCAATCTTCTTGGAACACATGGTATTCGGGTCTACCTCTTTGAGGGCAACTCCCCCACTGGTCACTACCGACCACTTAAATCCCAACAATCCGGTGGGTGTCAATTCTAATTCTTTTAACAGGTGAACCAATTTATTTCTTTCTTCCCGAGCCAGATGATCCACCTGCTTCTCCGGCTCTATCCCGGATAGTTTAATAATTACCGGTATCATCGATAAAGGCAATAATCCTTTCAATGAATTCTTAAACATCCTACCTTTAAATTTTTCAAAGTCTCTCTGGATGCGTTTATCCAATTTTTTGAAATCCAGAGCCGGTTTTAAATCTAAAATCAATTTCACCGGACCATTCTTCAACAATGCCCCGATATTTTTACTCATATCCATAACGATAGGACCGCTTACTCCAAAATGAGTAAAAAGCATCTCGCCAAAACGTTCATCTTTCTTCTTATTATTTTGAAATAATTGGAGAGAAACATTTTTAAGGGATAGACCCTGTAGTTCTTTCACCCAATCTTCAGAAGTCTTTACCGGATTTAAGGCCGGTACAGGTGCAATTACAGTGTGCCCTAATTGTTCAGCCCAGCGGTAGCCCTCACCGGTAGAACCGGTCTGAGGATATGCTTTTCCTCCTGCACAGATAATAAATTTATCGGCACATATCTGGCGGCTTCGAAGCAAAGCTTGAGATATTTTTCCCTTCTCCTGTTTAAAGCCGACCACTTCAGTATTTAGCAAAATACTAACTTTTCCTTCGGCTAAATATTTTACAAGCGCATTTAATATATCCTGGGCATTACCATTCTCCGGAAAAATTCTATCCCCCTGTTCTACTTTACCTTTTACTCCTCGGGATTTAAAAAAATCAATCACCTCGCCTACACCAAATTCCGACAAAGCACTATAGAGAAAACGTCCATTTCTACCGAATTTTTCGGTGAATTTTCTTATGTCAAACTCATTATGGGTAAAATTACAGCGTCCCTTGCCGGTAATCAGTAATTTCTTACCCAAAATTTCGTTCTTTTCGATTAAAACAACCCTTGCTCCCAATTCAGCTGCCCGGCCAGCTGCCATTATTCCGGCTGGCCCCCCGCCTAATACCGCAATATCAAATGAATTATTTTCTTTCATAACAATCCTTTTTCTTATTTATTTTTTATTAATCCTGATTATCCCTACAGACATCTACCCAAATAGTGTCAGTTATTTTCTGTGTCAAGGGGATGTGTCAAGGGGACGTTTCGTTTGACACATTTTTGAATGAAAATAAATATTTGTTTTTCATTATATATTACTATATTATTTAAAAACAATAATTTCAATTCCACAGAAAATATTTAAAATTTCGTGTATAATATATTCATTAATTGGCCAATTGACCGATTTACCAATTGGTTAATTAACTAATTGGCTAATTAACTAATTAAAATACGCAGGAGATACATTTTATGATTTCCCTTGAAAATATCAGCATCGGTTTCCCGGAGAAAATTCTCTTCGATAATTTAAACTGGAGAATCCCCAGGGGCAGCCGCATCGGTCTGGTGGGTAATAATGGTACCGGAAAAACTACTCTATTTCGCACCATCGTAGGACTTGCTCACCCCGATAAGGGTAATATTACTTTACCACGAAATCAGCGGATTGGCTACCTTCCTCAGGATTTAATCGAACTTAAAAGTAACATCGATCTTGTCTCTTACCTGAAGGATAAATCAGGCATTACTAAATTAGAACATTCTCTGAAATCGTTCGAAGAACATCTGACATCTCTTTCTCCTGAATCGAGTAAATATCAAACAACTTTTAAAAAATACGAAAAGATATCCAATCTTTTTGAACACCGAGGTGGTTATACTTTTTCTGTTCAGGCTCATAAAGTTCTAAAAGGTTTAGGCTTCCGGGAAAAAGATTTCACCCGGCAATGTACCGAATTCTCCGGAGGATGGAAGATGAGGATAATCCTGGCTTCCATACTGCTTTCTTCACCGGATATAGTTTTACTCGATGAACCTACCAATCATCTGGATACAGAAAGCTTGGAGTGGCTGGAAGGCTGGCTTATAAATTTTACCGGAACTATAATAGTCATTTCTCATGACCGATACTTTATGGATAAACTTATGACCAAAATTGCAGAATTAGCTCATCAAAGGTTGACTATCTATCAGGGAAATTTTTCCTATTACCTGAAAGAAAAAATAAAACGCCAAGAGCTTTTACAAAAGGAAGCCAAAAATCAACAAGAAAAAATAACTAAAACCCAAACTTTTATCGATAGATTCCGTTATAAGAACACTAAGGCGGTACAGGTGCAAAGCAGAATAAAAATGCTGGAAAAAATGCAAATAGTAAAAATTGATAAAGCACCAAAAAAAGCAGCTATCTATTTTCCTAAATGTCCCCGAAGCGGGGATAAAGTAGTTAGTGTAGAAAACTTGGCTAAAGTATATGAGGAAATTCCTGTATTTAGCGGCTTAAATTTTACCTTACACCGTGGTGAAAAGATTGCCCTGGTAGGAGTAAATGGAGCAGGCAAATCTACTCTTTCCCGATTAATTAGCAAAAGAGAAAGTCCGACTGCCGGTAAAGTACATTTAGGACATAAAGTAAATCTGGCTTTCTTCTCTCAGGAGAGCTCTCAAAATTTAAATTATAATCACACTGTCTGGGAGGAAATATCTGATGAATCAAGTTCTATGACTACCGGAGAAAGGAGAAATTTGTTAGGGGCTTTTCTCTTCTCCGGTGATGCGATATATAAACCGATTAGTGTTCTCTCCGGAGGAGAAAAATCCCGCCTGGCTTTGGCAAAGATTCTGATGCAGGAATCTAATTTTCTGATACTCGATGAACCGACCAACCACCTGGATACAATAACTAAAGAATTGTTTCAACGAGCTTTACTAAAATATTCAGGAACCATATTAATTGTATCTCATGACCGTTTCTTTCTGGATAATCTGATCACCCGGGTAATTGAAATACGTGATGGACGGATTTATGATTACCCTGGAAACTATTCCTACTTTATAGAAAAGCGAGCTCAATTACTGACTGAAACTAATGATGGGGACTTATACAACAAAAAAACAGAGCAACCAAAACAAAGAATAAAAACTTTAAATAAATTAAAAAAACAAAAAGAAGCGGAAGAACGGAATCGTATCTACCGACAAAATAAAGATATTCTTGATAAATTAAAATCAGTCGAAGAAAGGATAAAAGTTTTAGAAAAAAACAAAGTTGGTGTAGAAAGTCAACTATGTGACCCGCTCGTGCTTAAAAATTCAAATAAAGTTCGAAACCTGATGATAGATTTAAAAAAATATAATCAGGAACTTAAAACCCTAATCAAAACCCGCAAAGAACTAAACTTAAAAATCAATTCCCCTCTCCCCTTGGAGGGAGAGGGTTAGAGCCTGCCCCGTACTTGATACGGGGGTGAGGGGGAATGGTTCAATAATAAACATCAATCCTATTTATTTCACTTCGATAATAATACTACCCGACATCGGTCTATCCTGAGCAATAAAAATCCCAGTAATTTTATAATAACCCGAGCTAAGTCTATCTTTATATTCTGCTGAATAAATAACCTCCGAATTACTTGGTCCTAAGATTTCCTCTCCTAACATCTGCGCAAATATTCTCCCCTCTGACCAGCGCCAGATCTCATTTCCTTTCCCATCTTCAATAATAAAATCATATCTTTTAGAGATATTAAAACGAAAAACAATATCCTCTTCAGTAGAATTAAAAATTTTAAGGGCCATTATAATAGGCTCACCAACAAAGTAGCTCATCTTATCAATCATCAAAGAAATACCATAATTCATATTTTCTTCTTCCGATATTGTATTTCCGTAAGCTATTATCCATAATCCAAAACTTAAAAATACCACTGCAACAATAACGATTAATAAAATCATTTTCATAATTAATCATCACCTTCTCTTTAAAAAAATTAAAAAGACAGAGGTTGGCCCCTCTTAAGCTTCCCAGCCTCTGTCTACAATTTAGTCGATTACAACTTATTTAACAAATCGTTTCACTTTAATACTTTATTCTTATGGAACTTCTATACTATCAAATGTTTCTACATTTGCACCTGGGTCATATGTCCATCCATCTTTCGTAACATCAACCATTGTAAAAGTAAAAGTTGTTCCGCTTGGAGGATTTTTTATCCTATCTGATTTGAAGCTCACTTGTCCATTGGTTTTAGTAATTCCAGAATCATTATCGCTAGTCGCATCACTCCAGATGCCTGATACAGTTGCTCCTTCGACTGAAGAGTTACTCCCATCCAAAATAGTAACTTCAGCTATAGCATTTACATTTGGACCCGCTTTTTTCCATGCCATATTAATATTAGATACATGCATTTTGCCAGTTGCAGAAAGTGGACTAAGAGCGAAATCAGCGGTGGATGTAGTATCTGCAATTATCGTGACTGCTTGAGAGGCATTCTCATAACTGTCCGCTGAGGCAGTAACCGTGTGGTCTCCCACAGGTACATTATCAATAGTATAGTTGCCTTCGGAATCTGTAGTCGCAAACAGATTAGGGTCTTTTACAACTACCGTAGCCCCTGGAATGTCTTCTAAACCTGTGGTATCAGTCACTTTTCCCATAATAGTGCCAGTATTGGGTGAGGGTGTCTCTACACCAGCAGCTTCAGCAGCATCAACTAGACCATATCCTTGCTCTCTAGTTGAAAGACCGATATCCTCAGCAGTATCTTGCAATTTGGCTCTGACTTCTGTAACATTAGAGATTCCTGAAGCAATAACCAAAGCCGCTGTTCCTGCCACGTGGGGAGAGGCCATGGAAGTGCCACTCCATGTCTCACCAGAATAGGTATTCCCAGGCAAGGTGGAGTTTATATCCACACCCGGTGCAGCTAGTTCGACTTGTTTCCCAGTACTACTAAAGTAAGCAAGTTCATCATTACTGTCTATTGCAGAAACTGCAATAACACTGGAATAAGCGGCAGGATAAATAACAGCTCCGCCATTTCCAGCGGCTGCGACCAAGAGAAGACCGTCATCATAATAAGCCAAATTACAGGCCCATTCAAGGAATATGTTCTTATTGCCTCCCAAACTCATGTTAATCACTTGTATTTCGTTTACTGTTGCCCACTGTATTGCTAAAACTACATCACTCATATAACCACTTCCCGTATCATCCAATACTTTAAGGGCATAAAGCTTAGCATCCGGTGCAACACCAACCACTCCAAACTCATTATTCTCAGCAGCCACAGTACCAGCCACATGGGTGCCATGACCATCATCGTCCATTGGATCGGTATCTCCATTGACAAAGTCATAACCACTAGCATAATTGTCATTTAAATCAGGATGATTATAATCAATCCCCGAGTCAATAATAGCAATATTTACTCCTGCACCTCTATTATCACTATTGGTATGAACTACTTCAGCATCTATCCTGTCTACTCCCCAGGGTAGCGTTTGTCCTAAAGCAAAAACTTGGTTATCAAGTTCAACATTTGTAATATTGGGATTCTTCTTTAAGGCTTCAATGGCCACTTCAGGAATGGATGCAGCTATAGCCGGAATAATATTATAAGTATATTTTATTTTACCACCTAACCCCTTAACCAATGCCTGCTGAGCTGGTCCAGGTTTTTCTTTAAATCCGATTAAAACCTTCACCAAACCATCGGGGGGTCCACCTTTTTCGGGAGTTAATTGCTCTTCATTCACAGGATTAACCAAACCTAATTTTTCCATAACCGGAATACAGCCAGTTGCAAATACCATAATCAAAAGTAAAATAATTGAAATTATAATTAATTTAACTTTCATTTATTTTCGCCTCACTTTCGTGTTAAATTTTTATAAAGAAAATTTCCTAATGATTTATTTCCTTTTTACACCCCCCTAGAGAAAAATATTTATTTAATTGAATATCAAAATATAATTCAAATAAAAAAACTGCCTACTCTTTCTTCAAAAAAGTCGGCAGTCTGGCAATCATAGCAATGAAATGCCTTAAACCCAAAACTTTGCGTCCTATCCTTTCGGATAGTTTGCCTTTTTCGGCTTAATATTCTCTTGGATATCCTAATTTTAATTCTACTCTCTTCAAAAAAAATGTCAACTATCGCTTTCGAGTACGTTTTTGTGTAAGCTATATGGTTATAATAGTCAATTGTAATATAGGATAATAGTATTATACCTTCGTATTAGAAGATAAATAAAAATCCTTAAAAAATTTTAATCTCTTAAGTTAACTCTTCTCCATTTCGTTCCAGGCTATAAAGATAGGGATAGCAACTAAAATATCAACAACCCCAAAAAATTTTCCCATCACTACCACCGCGAATCCCACTACTCCGGTCAAAACAGCAACAATTAAAAAAATCTTTTTGGCTGAATCTTTGTCTCCTTCTTCAAATTTCTTCATCCCTAAAAAATATAGTACAGCACACAATGCAGCCGAAATTATAAAACCTATACTATCTCCCATCATAAGAGATAATATAGCTAATGCTCCCAAGCCGGATACTGAAATAATCATGTAAGTCCTGGTATTTAATCCACTTCCACTTATTATTCTGCCTTTCTCGGGAGAAGAAGTTGAAGAAGGATTTTTTTGTTCCCCTTTCAAATTAAAACCACATGACGGACAAAAAGTTACCTCACCCTCATTTTTTTTACCACAATTTGGACAAAAAGACATTTTTTACTCCTTTTTTTCTCTTGATTATTTTAACTTTGCTCCACAATTCTGGCAGAACTTATCAGCTGTTCCTACAGGCTTACCACAGGAAGGACAAGTATTCGAAGTTGAAGGCTCAGTCTTTTCTGGTGCAGGCTCAGCAACTACCACTTCTAAATATTCCTCTATCTTACTAAATATCTGTCCTGTTTCTCGTGAAGCTTGCCCCCAATCAATTAGAACTGCTTTCATTTTGGGTTTAATACCAACAGCCACAGTAGTTTCATTGGTTCCAGGAACAGATTTTACTTCAATAACTCCTTCTCCTCCGGCAGAAAATATAGTAAACCCCGTAGATATATTGATTATTCCTTCTTCTTCATTTTTGTTGACTATTCCAATTTTAAGATCTTCCAAAGCTTTAGTAGTAGCTGAAAAAACTTCCGAAAAACTTTTCTGATAACTTCTTGTCTCTCCTCTTTTTTCCGCTGCCATTTTTAATACCTCCACTATTAATAAATTTTTAAATTTAGAAAATAAAATCCCCCTCGCTCGCCATTTTCAGAGAATTGTAAATTGTTTTAGAAAGGCTTAATGTTAAATTCATTTTTTTCATAAATCTCTTATTTACTTAAATACATAATAATTCGACATAACTTTTAAAAATCCTTCTTTTTAAGAGAAAATTTTAAATTAAAGCGTAAATTCATATTTACATTTTTTTTGCAAATTACTACTATTTATTAGTAAGATATATCATTTTATAGGTAATATTAAGTAGTGTACTTGTAAAAATGTGTAGCTAAGGTGTAATTTATTACCTACATCAGCACTTCTCGCAAGTCCTATTATTCTACAAAGTAAGCAAAAGCCCCTTTTAGCACACTTCTGAAAGCCTTATATTGTAAGGGTTTTGAGAGCAGAATTCAATGAAAACGATTGTATTTGCATTATTTTATGCCGACCTTTACGTTACCCTTCGAAAACCGTATTTTTTTGACTAAAATTTCACTCTTTCAAAAACTGAAAATGGCTATTTATAAGGGTTTCAGAATTTCGGGGGGGCAAAAATACCCCAAAAACAGGGTAGTAAATTGCCATTTTTCGAAAATTGAGACACGTTTAAAGGCACTCTACGTGCGTTTTAAGGGCATTCCTGAAGGGGGTCTGAAAGCCTTTAAAACAAAGGGTTACCTGTCATTGCGAGGAGTGAAGCGACGCGGCAATCTCATTACTCCTTCGTTATTCCTTTTTCCTTTATATAAAAGCCTTTATAAATAAAGGGTTATCTATCGTTTTGAGTATTTTGTGAAACCGCAAAACCTAACCTCGTGGTTTATTGTTTTTTCTGCCCCATTACTTTTTCTTTATTTTTCCTAAAAATATTCTTTTTCTGAACTTAATTATATGGTAAGATAGGATAACATTTTCTGCAAAAAAGAATAGAAAGTGTAAACACTGCTAAAAAGTAATACGTGTAAAGATAATTTAATATAACTTGAAACTTAACTAAACAATATATCTAAAAGTGAGGTGATTGTATAAGACAAAAGACCTTTTAAGTATTTAATTGTTATCTCTTTCATGTAATAACTATAATAATATATTTAAAATGATAAGTTTATTAAAGTTTGTAAATTTTTCTATTCTATTCTATTAAAATCTAAGAGGAGGTTTTAAAATGAGATGTAATAAAGTTTTAATGTTTGTACTTTTGGCGGTACTTATCTTTTCTATTTCTACTCTTGCTTCTGCTTCTGGTTTAGAAGATGCTGCTAAACAGGAAGGAAAGGTAGTTGTATACTCAATTACAAGTAGAATTTCAAATGCTGCTGAGGCATTTGAAGCGAAATACGGGATTAAGGTTGAGGCATACAACCTTCATGACTTTGAGTTGGTTGAAAAGCTATCAAAAGAGGCAAAAAGTGGTATCGTGGGTGCAGATTTTGTAATTGCACAAGATTCCGGGCGTGTTTTTGGAGAACTTTTAGAACCCGGTTATGTATATTCATATGTCCCGGAAGATATGAAGTCAATAATTCCGGAAGAATTGCAAGATCCACTCGTATTTTCCCTTATTTCTAAAGTATTTTGCTATAATTCCGAAACCTATACAGCCCCTCCTGTAGACAATATATGGGCACTTACCGATCCTGAGATGAAAGGTAAATTCTTCTTTAAAGATCCATTTCAAGAAGGGGTAAATATGAATTTCCTTACCATGATTACCTCTACCGAGTGGGCTGAGAAAATAGCAAAAGCATATGAAATATATTATGGTGAACCAATAAAATTAACAACAGAGAATGCTGGTTATGAATGGATCAAAGCCATCTTAGAAAATGGGCTGGTAATATTCACCAGTGATACAAAAATGGCAGAATCCATAGGTATTAAAGAACAAGGAGTGGATGCAACAGGACTTTTTGCATATACTAAATTGCGTTATAGAGACACTAAAGATTTGGCTTTAATGCCTATAATGGGGATGGACCCATTTGCAGGTTTTTACTATCCAGGATATCTACTTATGGTCAAAAATGCAAAACATCCTAATGCTGCAAAGCTGTTTATACAATACCTACTAACTCCGGAAGGTTTTAAACCCTGGTATAGATCACCTGGGATGTATTCTTCAAATTTAAATATTCCACCATTCCCCGGAGACAACACTTTGAGTGTTTGGGAACAGATCCTTGTCGGAGAAGATGGAAGCTACATATTTAATAATAGGGCTGATATAGAGGAGTTCTGGGGTAGTTTTGCTTATTAGTTAGATAATATAAACAAAAAAGGGTCTTCGTTATAGAAGACCCTTTTTTGTATTTAAAACATAGGGGAAAATACCATTGCATAGAACTTGGAATAAATTTATAAGTTATATTTCAAAACCTGAAAATGTTATTTTAGTTATACTTATTATAATACTCTCATATTTGGTAATTGTGCCATTAATCTCAATTGTAGGTGATACGTTTATTGTTCATACATCTGAACGAATGAGGATAAAAGGTACGGATGTTGGTGACTTTACCCTTCATCATTGGAAAAATGTCTTTTCTGGAAAATACAGCAATCATATATTTTATAAACCTCTTTGGAATACACTACTTGTCTCTGTCTTTGTATGCATTATAGCAATTACCTTTGGCGGGTTAATAGCTTGGTTGGTTACCAGGACTAACCTAAGATACAAGAAACTTATATCAACATTGATTATTTTTCCCTATATTATGCCCTCATGGACTTTGGCAATGGCCTGGCTTAACTTTTTCAAAAACAGCCAAATTGGTGGAGCCCAAGGTCTCTTCACAGCACTTACGGGTATAAATACCCCAAATTGGTTTGCCTACGGCTTTTTCCCTATAGTTGTGGTTCTTGGTTTACATTATATACCATTTGCCTATATTCTTATCGGAGGGACACTTAAAAATATGGATGCCAATTTGGAAGAAGCGGCAGTTATTTTGAAAACACCACGTTTTAGAATCATTAGAAAGATCACTATACCTATTGCAATGCCTGCAATTCTTTCTACGCTCTTACTTGTTTTTTCAAGCGGTATAAGTGCATTTGCAGTTCCCGCTTTTCTTGGTTCTCCTGTAAGATTTCAAGTACTTACAACACAGCTATTTCGTACATTAAATGGAGTAAATCCCGGGTATGGCTATCTCATCGGCTTTGCAATGATAGCGATGGGGACCGGAGTTCTCACCATAAACCAAATTCTCATAGGAAAAAGAAAGTCTTTTACAACTGTAACCGGAAAGTCTTCTAATGTCTCCCTGGTTTCATTAAAAAAATTACGTGCGCCGGTGTCTACTATATTACTGGTTATTTTAATACTTATATCAGTAGTTCCCCTTATTGTTTTTGCAGTACAATCATTTTTAGTCGTGCCCGGAAATTACAGTTTGAGTAATCTTTCTAATATGTTCTGGGTAGGGGAAGGCAGCCCGGATATTGCAAGTGGAGAACCTGGAATTCTTAAAAATAAATATATTTTTAAAGGACTATGGAATAGTTTTAGATTATCAATTTTAGTGTCAATTATTGTGGGAATTTTAGGAATATTAGTAGGTTATTCCGTGGTTAAGAGACGAGGAACGCCTCTTTCTAATATGTTGGATAGGTTATCATTTTTCCCTTATCTCATTCCCGCCATGGCTTTTGGCGCTACATATTTATCTTTGTTTGCAGTCAGAAGAGGGATAATCCCATCTCTATATGGTAGCTTTATTGTACTGGTACTGATTGGGTCTATTAAATACCTGCCGTTCGCATCTCGAGCAGGAATAACCTCCATCTTGCAAATTGGTAAAGAGATAGAAGAGGCAGCAATTATTTTTGGAATTCCCTGGTGGAAGCGCATGACAAAAATTCTGATACCTATACAGAAAGCTGGCTTTTTGTCAGGATTTTTGCTACCCTTTATATCAAGTATGAGAGAACTTTCTTTGTATATACTTCTGGTTACACCATCAACTCAAGTACTCACAACTATGCTATTTCAGTATAACGAAAAAGGATGGGACCAGTATGCAAATGCTATAGTTTTATTCATTGTTTTGGTTGTTTTGACCTCTAACCTTGTCATAAATAAAGTTACCGGTGCAACCATCGACAAAAGTATAGGAGGATAATTTATGCCAGATATAGTTTTAAAAAATATATCAAAACGATTTGGGCACTTTGAGGCAGTAAAAAATCTAAATCTCGAGATACACGATCGTGATTATATAATTTTACTCGGGCCTTCCGGATGTGGGAAAACAACTACTTTAAGGCTGATAGCAGGTCTTGAAACACCCACAGAAGGAGAAATATCAATTGATCAAAGGATAGTTTTTTCAAGTGAAAAAGGTATAAATATTCCCCCCGATAAAAGGGATGTCGGCTTTTTATTTCAAAATTATGCATTATGGCCTCACATGACAGTATATCAAAATATTGCCTTTGGCCTTGAAAATCTAAAATGGAAAAAAGATAAGATAAAATCAAGAGTATCAGAAATTACTCGTCTTTTAAAAATTGAAGAACTCTTTGCTCGATACCCATCAGAGCTTTCCGGCGGACAACAACAACGTGTAGCAATAGCAAGAACACTGGCCCCAAGACCAAAAGTATTACTTATGGACGAACCGCTCTCAAATTTAGATGCAAAACTACGTACTGAGATGCGCTCAGAACTTAAACGCCTACACCGTGAGATAGAGTCCACTTTTGTATATGTTACCCATGATCAACTTGAGGCAATGACCCTTGCTACACAGATTTGTTTAATAAACAAGGGCATACTACAGCAGCTTGCAACTCCATTAGAAATATATGATAGACCGCTAAATCTTTTTATAGGAAATTTTATAGGAAACCCGACTATGAATTTTATAGATATCACATGTAGTGATATAAAAGGCAATCAATATATTTTAAAACACAAGGATATTGAAATTTCTTTTATGGGAGAGAACACTGAGAAATATCCTAAAATTGGCCAAAAACTTATACTGGGCATTAGACCTGAAGATATTAAAATAAAAAATAATGGCCAGGCTAAGGGAATAGTCTATTCTATTTTACCCTCTGGTATGGAGACAATTGTCCGTGTAAAGATTGGGGAAATTTTTCTAACTCTTGTTGCCTTCGGAAGAGTAAATCTCTCATTGGACCAAGAGTGTTCTTTAGAATTTGCTTCACATAAATATATTCTTTTTGACAATGAGACAAAGGCAAATATAACTTTAGGTAAAATATTATCTGTAAATCAGTAGAGTAAATCCTTATTCTGATGGATAATCCCCCTCTACTTGGCGGGTTCAATAAAGGACTATTTTCTCCGGCCAGGGAGTTTCTCTGGCCATCCTCCAGGTTTTATCAATATATTGATTGGTATATTTCTGCTCGACCAGGTGAAAAAGATAAGCTCCTTTATCGGTTAATTTATAACCATCCCCATCATTTTCTATTATTCCCAATAATTTTCCCACCTTTATTTCCCACCGAAACTCAGAATCAAGGTCTTTATTGAATAATTGAAAAAAATTATTCTTATCAATATCTAAATTATAACAGCTCCAAAACAACCAATACAAATATCTCGCCCGCTTGGAAAAATCTAATATTAAAGCAGTCGGAATTCTGTTATCCTTAAGGCTATTTATATATTCGGTTACTGAGAAAGTATTTATACGAAAATTTTCCTTAAGCAGAGTGGTTGCACTGGGACCATATCCCAGAAAATTATCTCGCGTAATAGAAGAATATTTAGGGGTATCCTTTTTGGCAAAAGTCCAGACAGAGGTTCTGGTAAATCCCATTTCTTCGCTGGTCTTTACAATCGATTTTAACAATACTCGCTTTTTTCTTTTGTTTAGAGGTTTCTGTTCATTACTGGCATAAGTAAAGTCTATAAAAGGGTAAGTGGATATTTGGGTAGCCCCGTATTCAGCAGCCTTTATCATATCTTCTCGTAAATCTTGAGGGGTTTGACCAGGGATGCCGAATATAAGATCTACATCGATAGCTCTAAAACCTTCCTTAGCAATCATCTCCAAATTTTGTCTATTGTCACTCTTCTCTTTTCTACCCAGAGTGGAAAGATTTTTTTCATTAAATGACTGAATACCTAAACTGATTATATCAAAACCGATATCCTTTAATTCTGCTATCAAGGATGGGGTTACATTATCAGGGTGTAATTCTGTGCCGATATTACCTTTAATAACAAAATGTTCTCTAAAGGCATCTAAGACCCTACCCAGGGAATTAATAACAAGAGAGGGACTTCCCCCGCCAAAATATAGACTGGTGGCAACCCTCTTCTTCCCAACCCCCGAACTCTTCAGGTGTATTTCTTTGATTAAAGAATCTACATATTTAGAAGCTAAAGAGGTATCATATTTTATCTTGTAATAAGGGCAGAATGGGCACAGCTCTTTACAAAAGGGAACATGCACATACAATCCCAAATTCGGAACATTATAATCTATCTGTCTATTACAATTGCTATTTTGAAAGACAAATGGCTTAAATGACCTGATAATCATCACTCGTAAAATACTAATTAACATTACTCCGTCCTCATTAATTAATATAAGAATAATAATATATTAATTTGCCCAAAAATTTATAAATATTTAAATGCAGTATAAATTGCATTCGGATTAAATTTGGCTATATAATAAATCTCGGTTAAACCTAAGTATCCGCAATCTTTGCATATTTCACCGTCCCCGATAGACCTGCAGCATTGGTATATTTTTTTATTAGCATATAAATAACTCAGCTTATTTGGTCTTTTCCATGAGTCGTTATATATACCCATTAAAGCCGCTTTAGAATTCAGAATTCTGTAACCTGTTTTTTTAAGCTTCAAAATTCTTTTGATAATGTTTTTCCTTTCATCTAATCCCAGATATAAATCATCTATACCATGAGAAGGTGTATAGAAATAAAAAAATATGCCTTTTATCTTTTCAATTTTTGATATTTCATCACAAAACTGTTCAATTTCCTTTTCATTCTTTTTATTTATCGTATAGTTAATCAGTAACTTTTTATGAGGAGATTTAATTATATTTGAAATAATTCGCCCATAAGTGTTCCCCCGGATTTTATTGTGGGTATCCTTTAACCCGTCCAAACTTACAAAAACCGTATTCGCATCAGCGATAATTGGAAAGGTTCCATTGGTGTATATAACTATAAATCTAAATCCAATTCCTCTGGCTAAATGGATGACATCTTTTAAGGATTTACCATTATCTCTCCATAAAAAAGGTTCACCGCCTTCAATATACAAATATCTCATTCCTATAGCATATAACCTGCGCAATCCTATTTCAACTTCCTCAAAGGTTAAGTCAGGGATACCCCTGTTGGCTACTGAACAGTGGCAACAATTCAAATTGCACCTTTCATTGATAACGATACCACCGATAAATGGCAATTCCTTTCCGAATACCTTGGATAAAATCATATATTTAATACTCAACAAATAGAAAGAAAGCAAATTATACCTCATCAAGCTTAAATTTACTCATTTTATGAATTTCACCATCAATTTTACAATAGAACTTACTGGTGAATATGGTTTGCTTAACTATAATCTTCAACGGTTTTTGATGACCATTATCATTCAACATACCGTGAAGTATCAAAATACCATATAATCCTTTTATTTGATCCTGCTTAACGTCATCAATAATCAAAGAATATTCCATGGTATAAAATAATGATCTCTTTTCTACTCTAATCACATGATTTTTATAACGGAATACCTGGTGAATTGAAAAAATTGTTTCCATTCTGACTACCTTTCATAAAGATTTATTCTGCAAACATCATTTAAATATCAGATAAAATTGTCCAAATACCTTTGCTATCCTTGCATATTTATATATACGACACCAATTTCAAAAATCCTCTTTTAAAATGAAAAATAACCATCCCTTTTTATCCTTTAAAAACAAAAAGGCGGGGAAAGTCTATTTTAAAACTTTCCCCGCCCTCATGTTAAATGTTCTTCTTGTTTTGTATTTTTTTTCGCTATTATTCTACTACAAATTCAAAGTACATAGCCCAATTCTTTCCAGGACGAATCTGAGTCCCTTCTGCCCAAACCGATTCTTCTCTTGGCAATTCAGTAACTGGATCAATTTCATCCGGATTTGTTACTTCTGCTTGGGCTGCAATAATAAGGGTATCTCCTGCCACAGCACCTAAATCAGCCAATGGAATAGTGTATATTCCACCTACTGCATCATCAGCTCCATAGGGAAAACGACCGGGAGCACTCTTTTTCGGAACTAATTCTCCCACATAAAGGTGTGTTTCTCCTAATACCCATGGAGCGGTGATGGTATAAGTAACGACTAAATCAGTGCCGATTACTTCTACAGTTAGCGTACCTACGTCAACTTCCTGATCAGCCCATAAGGTAACTTCCATGGCTGAAGATGTAATCGCGAATCCTGCTAGCATAAGAAGAACTATTGAGATAACAATAAATTTTTTCATTTCTAATTTCCTCCTAAAATTTCAGATTTTTGAACACTTTCAAGCTAGACATGCAATATGGTTTGTTATTTCCATCTCACCTCCTCTAACCGACTTTTATAATCAGAAACTCCGGAGGAAAAACAAAAAAAGCCGGCAGTCTGGCAATCTTGGCACTTAAAGTGCTTTAGACCCATGACTTTGCGTCCTATCCTTTCGGATAGTTTGCCTTTATCAGTTTTTTTGAAGCATTCTTTCTAAATATTTTAGCCTTCTTTATAATAGAATCGAACTTTAACCAGCTTATTGCCGTGGTTGTCATACTGCCAGAAGTACGCTGCATCGGTAATGTCTGGGTAGTCATCCCCGAAATTCCACTCAGTGAGGTAATTTAAGTACTCAAAAACCCACATATCAGCTGATATGATGCTAAAATAGTCTTCACCTGGTGAAACATAGAAGATGTGGGTTGCATCAAGCCAACCTAATTTTTTCTTAACGGTTACTGAACCTATATTGAAATAATAGTTATCACCCTCGTCGTCCGCAGCGAAAACCCAGCCGCCGATATTGGTATAATAGTCTTCTCCTGGTTTGGGTGGTTTCGCCTTGGCAGTTATCCATACCTCATATTTTCCGGGAGCAAGTTGGAATGCACATTCCCCATCGTCAAAGGCATTCCCATCGAGAACGGCAAATTCTGCACCTTGTGTCATGGATATCTTAATACCTGGTAAATCAGGTACATTCGTGGTATCATCGTCTCCAGGTGTTGGAATTAACCATCCAGTCGTATCTTCAGGTACGAACATGGTATGACGGTTTGGATTATCATAGCTTCCACCACCGCTCCAGTCTGATTTCTTTCCGATGATATTCAAGTTATAGTGAGCGCCGCTGGGTGGTTTAATCGGTTTGGCTTTTGTTAAACTAGCTACCTCGTCTTTTTCTGCTGGCGTTACCCCAAGAAGACTACATCCCGAGGCAATAAGCCCTAAAATTAACATTAACACTATTAAATAAATTAATTTTTTCATTAAAATTCCCTCCTTTCATTGTTTATTAGATTAAAATGTAAGCTAAAATCATTTCAATACAAATCAGAGACAACACCTCCTTCTTTGCTTTTAAGCAAAATTTCGTGCAATCTGTTTACATGATAGATGTTGACTATTTTCTAGCCAGATTTGATTTGGCCTTTATTAAAGTAAAGATTTTTAAAGTGGTGCTTCGACTGTTATTGTGAATAATTTTTGAATAGGTTTCTGAGTAGGTTTTTCGAATTTTGAAATGTTTTATGAGTGATTTTTTGTAGGTCTATTAAATATAATGTTTAGAGTAATTATGCTATATATTTTAGAATAAAAATTGCTAAATATTTTTTTATTCTATTTTCAAATAAAAAAAAGCCGGTAGCCTGGCTGCCTTAGCACTTTGCGTGCTTTAGGCCCATTGCTTTGCGTCTCAACCTTTCGGTTGATTTGCCTTTATCAACTTTCGAAATGCTTATTCTATTTTTGAATATAGTTATCCCTATGTATGTTATTCCCTAAAAGAATCACTTTTAGACATTAATTTGATAATTTTTTAATTTATTTTTGCAGTTCGATTAAATTGCCTAATTTCCTTGGCAATTATATTTTCCTAAATTTTTAAATAATTATATTATCAATGAGATTTTGGGGTCCCAACATTTAACATTTAATTCTCTGTCAATGCCGTTATTATCTTTTGCTTGGTCTCGCCTATTTTATTATTTACTTTACTTTCTTGCTCAAATCTTTTAGCCGTCCGAAAAGCAGCCGGGTAATCCATCTTAGAGAAAATAGGATGTTGTCCCTATTATTTTTATAAATGGGGAAAATGTGTAAAATCTGTGGGAAAATACCTTCTTGAAAACCTTATATAATAAGGCTTTCCGCCCACATCTAAAATAAGGCCTTTTAAGCGCTTATTTTAAAAAACATAGCCAATCACCTTAAGCCACCTCAAGAAACGTTATTATGACCATATTTCGCTGAAACCCTTATTTCGCAAGGCTTTCAGACTGCAAAAAATACAACTTTTCGCTCTTTTTGCCTCATTTTCTCCATATTTTAGAAGTATTACCAACATCCAATATAACAAAAAAACGCAGAAACCCTTATGTCTACTGCGTTTTAGAGCCTTACTATTTTTTCCTATAAAAACTGGTAATCCTCTAATTCTATATATACCTATCTGCCTTATTTAGACAAAAATCGGTTTTCCTCTTCCTCTATTTTTTACCTTTTTTATTGATTATTTAATCAATAAAATATACCACAGAACCACTGTCATATTTTATTGTCATAAGAACCGTCCCCTGTTTCTTTTACTCTTGGTTTTTTCCCTTCCCCTTCTCTTCTCCCTGGCGATAGGTGAAAACTACATAAATAAAATGTATCTTTTCTTTTAATATTTTATTTATGGATGTTTTTACTTATCGCTAACCATAAGGAATCCGAAAAAAATAGCCACCGAAAAAGAAGATAAAAAGGTCCCGCTCTTCTTCTTTTCTCTCTTACTTTTTATCTTGTTTTTTCGGGGGAAAGTCAATTGTTAGTGTAAACTTTAGTGGAGTAGTTAGAAGAAAAAATATTATATATTAATCGAATAGTTGACAGGAGTTTATTTTTTTTATATAATATGGAAAACGTTTACCATAAATATTAAAAGGAATTTTAAAATGTGGGTCACTATTAAAAATGTTGCCAGTGAAGCCGGGGTTTCCATAGCTACTGTATCTAGGGTATTGAATAACGATCCTCACCGAGTAGCTCAAAAAACAAGGGAGATAGTACTCAAAGTAGCTAAAGATTTAGATTTTCGGCCGAGCAAATTAGCTGTAGGGTTAAGGTCAACAAGATCAACTGCTCTCGGTTTAATCTTTCCCAGTTTTGTTGCCGGTACATTCTATTCCGAGATTTTTCATGCTATTGAAGACGAGGCTGCAAGAAATAAATATGGCATAATCTTGGGTAGCAGTTATGGAGAAGCAAACAAAGAGAGATTACTCGTAGATCTTCTTCGAGAAAGAAGGGTTGATGGAATGATAATAATACCATCCTCGCCTGGAGTAAACTTCATTTATTATCAGCGCTTGCAAAAGGAAGTTCCTCTTATATTTGTGGATAGATATTTTCCCCAGATAGATTCCGACCGGGTGACCACTGATAATGTGAAAGGTGCCTATATAGCTACAGAGCACCTAATCAAATTGGGTCATAAGAGGATTGCCCTCTTGAGTGGACCGGAAGCTCCCTGTACTTCTATTTACGATAGAATCGATGGCTATCACAAGGCACTGGATGAGTATAATATCCAATTTAGGAAAATAATTGAAACAAAGAAGGATATAAATAAACAAAAAGAATGTGCCTATAAAGCCATGAAGTCTTTCTTGGGAAATGGTTCCGAGATCTCTGCTATTTTTGCTGTAAATGATAATGTAGCCATAGGGGCTTTAAGAGCTATATGGGAAATGGGATTAAGAGTGCCAGATGATATAGCCTTGGTGGGATATGACGATGACGAGATGGGTCCATTTTTGCCTATCCCGCTTACCAGTATCGCTCAGCAAAAAGCCACGATGGGAAAACTTGCAGTAACACTTCTTTTAGAAAGAATTTATAGAGGCAGATTCACATCTCGACATATTTGCTTAAAGCCTCAATTAGTTATCAGATCTTCCTGTGGGGCAAGACCATCATTGAGTCAATAATATGCTATAAAAGCAAGTAAAAGATTAAAAAAATAAACAGATTTATTAGTTTGGGAAATCTTTCTAAATAGAGAAGCCTTGAAATATTAATTCCCCTTTTTAGGAGATTTGAGAAAAGAATGAATAATATCAAATTTTTTGGAGTTATTTTTTAGGAGGTAGTTAGATTGGTCCCAAAAAAGAAGGAAGGGATAATTACTCTATTTATTGTTTTACCCGCTCTCGTGGGTATATTCTTTTTTTACTATTGTTTCGCTGGATGGAATTTTTTTATATCCCTTACCGATTGGAAAGGTTTTATTCCCAGTTATAATCTGGTGGGATTTAAAAATTATGTAAACTTATTCCACGATCCACTATTTTGGATCTCTTTAAAAAATAATTTATTGTTGATTCTGGGGTTTGTGCCCGGTGTTATTTTTATAGGTCTTCTCTTAGCCGTATTAATAGATCAAAAAATACGTGGAGAGGGTTTTTTTAGAACTATCTACTTATTGCCCTTTGGCCTCTCATTTGTAGTTACCGCAACTCTATGGACGTGGATGTATAGTCCGAAGGTAGGAACTATAAATGTTTTATTAGAAAAATTCCGGCTTGGCTTCTTAAAAAGCGGGTGGATCACCGATCCGACTATAGTTATGTACTGTATCATTATAGCTCTCATATGGCAATTTGTTGGATACTCAGGAATAATCTTCTTAGCAGGAATAAGATCCATTCCTGAATCTCAGATAGCAGCAGCTAAAGTAGATGGAGCGTCTATCTTTACCTTATATAGACGTATTGTCTTTCCCCAATTAAAAGCCTCATTTATAACAGCATTTATTATCTTCATGTGTTTTGCCCTAAAAGCGTTTGACTTTATTTGGGTATTAAATAGAGGAGGCCCGGGATACTCTTCACATAT
Source organism: Atribacterota bacterium (assembly GCA_030666935.1). Lineage (GTDB taxonomy): Bacteria > Atribacterota > Phoenicimicrobiia > Phoenicimicrobiales > Phoenicimicrobiaceae > Sediminicultor. The sequence continues at coordinate 20,880 of DAOUWX010000003.1, forward strand.
CCTGGGAGTGACGATGTACAAGGAAACCTTTATGTTAGATAAATATGCTTACGGAGCTGCCTATTCTACGATAATACTCGTGCTTAGTCTCGTTATAGTTATACCATTTTTATACCGAGTTTACAGGAGGGAATAGAAGTGAAAATCTCTAAACCCAGTCGTATAATACTTTATATCTTGCTAATGTTTTTTGCGATTTTAGCTCTTCTTCCGCTTTGGAGTTGTGTTGTTACCGCTTTAAAAACGTCAAAAGAGGTGATTCTCTCAACACCTATAACACCTCCTTTACATCCGACTCTGGTCCCCCTTATGAAAGCCCTTGACTATCTAAAAAGACCATTAACAAACAGCCTTGTACTTGTAGGGTCAGGAGTAATGGTATCCAGTTTTTTTGGTTCCCTCTTGGGTTACCTTTTCTCTAAGCGTAAATTTCGGGGATCTATTGTCGTATTTATTTTGATTATACTTTGTTTATATATTCCAGCTCAAGTACAACTTATCCCGATGGTTCGGGTTACCTCGAATTTGGGCTTACATGGTAATTTAGGTTCATTAGTTTTATTGTATATGTTATTTGGTATCCCTATGTGCACTTTTATCTTTAAAACCATTTATGATGAAATTCCTGATAGTTTTATAAATGCAGCTAAAATAGATGGAGCTGGGACATGGCTAATATACCAACGAATAATACTTCCGCTTTCTGTTATTCCCTTCATAGTTGCATCACTTCTTCAAATAACTATAATCTGGAATGATTTCATTTGGGGATTGGTATTAACTGCCGGGAAAGCAAATTTGCCTGTTACAGTAGCTATGGCAAATCTAAAGGGGTCGTTTGTAGCAGAATGGAACCTTCAAATGGCGGGAGCCCTATGGGTAGCACTGCCCCCATTGATAATTTTCGTATTTTTGGGAAAATACATAGTACGTGGATATAGTGGAACATAGGAGGGTTAAAATGTCTGATTTAATTATAAAGAACTTATCGAAAAAATATAGAGAAACGATAGCAGTCGAAAATTTAAATCTAAAGGTAAAAGATAAAGAGTTTGTAGTATTAGTAGGCCCCTCTGGATGTGGCAAGACGACGGTTCTAAATAGTATTGCTGGTTTAATTGAAATAGATAGAGGGGAGATATGGTTTGGGGATGAGTTAGTTACCTCCCCCAAGGATGATATATTTAAAATTCCACAAAAGAGAGAAGTCGCTATGGTGTTTCAAGACTACGCTATCTATCCACATATGAGTGTATTTGGTAATATCGCTTTCCCTTTAGAAATTAGGAAAATTGGTAAATTTGAGATTGAGGAGAGGGTTAAAAAAATTGCTCAATTATTGAAAATTGATCATCTTTTAGAAAGAAAACCAAAAGAATTAAGCGGAGGTCAGAGACAAAGAATAGCCTTGGGGAGAGCAATGGTCAGGGGTCCTAAACTCTTCTTAATGGATGAACCTCTGGCAAATCTTGATGCCAAATTAAGAGTCCACGCAAGGGTAGAGTTGAAAAAACTACAACAAAAGTTGGGTGTGACTACTATCTTCGTTACTCATGATCAGGTAGAGGCAATGACAATAGGCGATAAAATTGCTGTTATGAATAATGGCCACTTAGAACAAATGGGTATGCCAATTGAATTATATCATAATCCTAGAAACAAGTTTGTGGCGGAATTTATTGGAAGTCCACCTATGAATATGTTGGATGGAAGTCTGGTGGAAAAGAATGGGAATATCGAGATTGATTTAGGTATTTCTTCAATATATAGGCTTTTAAAAAAGATGAAAGAACTGGTGAAAAGAACTACTCCATTGGAGATAAGTTTAGGAGTCCGCCCAGAAAATATTACAATTACAGAAAAGAACCAACCCAATTCACTTAAGGCAAAAATTGTCTATATAGAGCTGGTAGGAAAAGAGTTTAACGTTCACTTAGAGGTTGGGGGAAACTTTTTAATCGCAATAAGAAGTTTTGTTGATGATCTAAAGGTTGGGGACGAAGTTTGGCTTTCCTTTGATGAGGAAAAGATTCATATTTTTGATCGAGAATCAAGTAAAGCATTGCTTTGATATATGCATGAAAGAGAGGAAGAGATGAAAATTCCAAGAAAATTTGTAAGCTTGGGTGTCGCTATTATTACATCGGGTGTGTTGTTTCATTATTTATCTGAAACATTAATACAATGGAGGATGATGTTTTCTGCTCTTTTATTCCTTGCTACTTACATTATGATCGATGGTTTTCTAAGACATACATAATAAATATCTTGGAGTTTTATTAACCCGAAGGGCAGAATACCAAGGGAACGTCTGTGGATATCTAATAAAGGAGGCTAAAAAATTGAATGGAAAGAAAATAAGATTAGCACTAATTCAGATGGATTGCAAAATAATAGATAAAAACAATAACCATAATCATGCGTTGGATTTTCTGGATAAAGTTAAAATGAAGACGGATATTGCATGTTTTCCAGAGTTTTTCACCACTGGTTACAATCTGAACATAATTGGGGATAAATTTTACGATTTAGCTGAAACTATTCCCGGTAAGACAACTAAAATGTTAGGGAAGAAAGCAAAGGAAAAACGATTAGCGATCGTGGGTACTATTGTGGAAAAAGATATTTTAAGAGAAGGAATTCTTTATAATACAGCCTTTGTCATTGACAAAGATGGAAGATTGGTCGGTAAATACAGAAAACTTTATTTGTATCCCCCAGAACACTGCTATTTTAGACCAGGAAGTGAACTCCCTATATTTGATCTTGGGATAACAAAATTGGGAATAGCCATCTGTTATGATCATGCTTTTCCCGAACTATTTCGTGTACTTGCACTTAATGGAGCAGAAATTGTGTTTATACCTTCAGCTGTACCCCAGGGATATGAATATCTTTTAAACTTGAGAACCAAAGCTCGGGCTCAAGATAATCAGTTTTTCGTTGCAGCTATTAACAGAGTAGGACAGGAGGGACAAGTTAAATATTGTGGTTTAAGTAAAATTATCAATCCCAGAGGTGAGGTCATTACCGAAGCTTCCTCGGATAAAGAAGAAGTAGTATATTGTGAAGTTGACATTAACCAAATTTTACAGGAAAGAAAGCAGGAGCCGATTTTGAGAAGTCTAAGATCGGAAATTTACAAGAGGTGGTTCAATCTTCTCTGAAGCAAAATAGATCTTTCCTAATTTATAAGATAATAATCAAGCTTGCCCCTTAGAGTAAAGTCTGCTACTTAACGGGACTTGCTTGATTTTCGGCAAGGGGAAGGCTAAAAATTGGGCCAGGAGGAGGTGAAATACAGATGGTTTATTAGTCTTTTTTCTAGCCTTTATAAAAATTAAAAAGGAGGTAATAAAGATGAGGGGTAAACGAAGAATAAACAATACCTTGAAGTTATCTATTAGTGTTATTGTTGCAGTAGTTGTTGTTATTGGAATGTGTTGTTGCCTGGTTAGTTCTGCTCAGAAAGCAAATGTACTTGAAATTTATCACTGGTGGACCTCAGGGTCAGAAAAAGCTGCAATGGATGCACTTATTGGAGTGTATTTAGATGAGTATCCCGATGTCATAGTATTAGAGAGTCCAGTAGCTGGTGGAGGCGGAATAACGATGAGAGAAGTTATGCATACTCTAATACTTGGTGGAGAAGCCCCAGATTCGTTTCAAAGTTATCCATTTGGATTAGTTCCCTACTGGGAAGCAGACATGCTTGAACCGATAGACGAAGTTTGGACATCAGGGGTTAAAGATGCAGTTCCAGATGTTGTAGAGGACATGTGTAAGATGCCTGACGGGCACTATTATGCTATTCCGTGTGGTGTTCAACAGGCAGGTGTTATCTTCTACAATGTACATATCTTTAAAAAATATGGTTTGGGAGAACCTACAAGTTGGGATGAGTTCTGGGATATATGTGATACCTTGAAAACAAAGGGAGTAGATGCCATAGCTTTAGGAGACAAAAATGCTTGGCCGCTAACCTACGTCTTTCGGACAATCACAGCTAGCGAGGGAATCGAATACTATGAGGATTTCATTAACGGGAAAGTTGCTTCAGCAAATAACCCTAAGCTCTTAGATTCACTGGAAAAACTCAATAAAATCTTGAACTATGTTAATACAGATCATGCTGCCTTAACTTGGGATGAGGCAATGGGTCTTGTAGTTAAAGGAGAAGCAGCAATGAGCATTATGGGAGACTGTGGTGCAGGGGAGTTCATAGTTGCAGAGAAAAAATATGGCGAAGATTTTGATGCATTCTATGCCCCCGGAGCTGGGAATATATTTGGGGTTAGCCTGGATGTTTTCTGTCTCCCCAAGGGCACAAAACATCCAACTAATGCTATGAATTGGTTTAAGATCATTGCAACTAAGGAGGCTCAAAGTGCATTTGCTGGTCCAAAAGGATTCATACCAGCGCGGGCTGATGCGACCATGGATATAGGATTTTCCGACTACCAGAGGGATGATTCTGCAGTACATTTCCAGACTGCAACATATTACCGTCCCGGAATGTGGAGTGGTGCCCCACCAGCATTCATGGGTAAGCTCACCGACATAATATCCGACAAAATTGGGGTGAAGAGGGATATAAATGGAGCAGCAAGTGAGATAGCAAAACTTCAAGCGGAAACAGAGTGGCCAAAGAAATGGGACCTTACTCCTTAACTAATAAATAGAAGCTGAGGGGTATTAAAAAAATTTTTAGAGTCCTTGGTTGGTAGACTCAAGGTAGTTCTTAAAAGTACTAGGAAATTCTGCAAATTTCCTGAGGGATGGCTTTAAAAGCGTCCCTCAGGATCTTACAGATAAGGTAAAATTTTAATTGAGGTTTTAAGAAATTTAAGAAAAAGACTAAGCCACCGAAAAGGGAGATTAAAAAATTTCCTAACAATCCGAACTAAGTCTGGCTTTTTTATTAAGTTAAAATTCAAGCTTTACTTCTATTCATTTTAAATAGACTAAAGTCTTCTTTCAAAATAATACAGCAAACCGTTCCCGTTTTCTTTTTATCTATATTATATGATCTAAACCGCAACCTGTAATTTTCTTTCATTTCGAATAATTATTTCTGGATTTTTATTTTCTTTTGGGATTGGCAATTTTCTTTCTTTTAATAATTTTATATGTTCTTCTGTCCCCCACTTTGTCTGATAAAGGCAATCTTCTACTGAATGGCCAACCCCTGTAAATCCTTCTATATCAGGAGAATAGAAAGTAAAAAAAGTAGGATCTTTAGTGGCTTCTATTATCAGAGAATATTTTAAATTGATCATATTTTAAATTCCTCCCTTATTTTAGACCGGCACTCTTTAAAATAAAATTACAAGTACCGGTAGGAACTTCTTTTGAACCATGATAGTCTAGTCTAATTAATTTATTGCACCCGGATTTCTATAATATCGGATTGAACCTTTTTCTTTAATAATGAAATACCCGTTTTTTCTAAAATTCTTACCAATTCACTAAATTTCAAAATTTACTCCAATATTGATGCTCATTTTACAATTTCCTGCTATATTTTCTTAAATTTATTATAAGTTATTTGGTTGAGATTATCAATTTCTTCTTCCTATCCCTTTTTTCCCTCCCCCGGCAGGTTCAATAAAGAATTATTTTCTATTATTCCCAATAACTTTCCGACCTTTATTTCCCACCAAAAATTAAAAAAATACAGCCAGACTTAAAATGTAATTGTATCGGAAGATCCACAAACAATTCAAATTAAGTCCGGCTTTTTTGTTAAGTTAAAATCTAAGCTTGACTTTGAGGGATGAAAATAGACAATTTTTCATCTAATAATCTCCTGTGAATAGTCTAAAATCCCTTTAGAAAGGGAACAGAGAACCGTCCCCCTGTTTCTTCAAATCTACTTCGTGTGGACAACAATCGAACCGCTATCAATTACCTGATCCATACCATTATCATAGACGACGTCCTCAAGACCGTATTCGTCTTCTTCCCAGATTTTAATCCGGAACGTATCCTCACCATCCTTGCCGCCATCCCCGGCCCATATCATGAATTTGTATTCTCCAGAACCGTTTATTGTCCCTGTTCCTTTGAACTTGGCGTAGTCCGATCCGGTGACAACAAGCCAGTCGTAGCTATCCGAGTGGAAACTCAAATCACCAGCCTTGAATTGGAACTCGGTGTTTCCAGTAGGAACAGTAGCGCCTTTCTTATATTTGGAGACAAAACCGAAGGTAGCCTTCCCCGTAAGGCCTGAATTAGCTAAATATGCTCCTTCGGGTGAATCAATCCATCCACCGCCGGTAACAAAACCTTCAGATGAGTCATACACTACTGCGAATTGCTCCTCTTCATCAGTTCTAATGCCAAAGATACAATCATTTGCAATAGTAAGCGTTACTGTCACTGTATATACACCAGTACTGGTATATTCATGAGAACCAGTTACTACTCCGTCGCTATCATCTACTGTGGCGGGGTCATCAGCAGCCCCATCATCCCAATCAATAGTTGCTGTTCCCCCTGTTGGACCAGTAAAGAAAGCTGCCAACTTTGTTTCTGTGCCAAGTGCTACCGGAATGATTGTGATGGGTTCGAACATTGGGTCGCCAAGCCATGGATCAAAATCAACATATAAACTTACTGCATCACCTGTACCATGACCTTCTCCACTGGGTCCATCATGTGCTCCCCACCAGTTACATTCGGCATCTAGTAATCCAGTGTCATAATTTCTAATACCCCAGATGTTACCTGCAATTTTATTGCAATTAACTGAAACTCCAGTTATATCGCCAGCATGTATTTCTATACCAGTTCCACAGCCAGAGAGCTCATTATCTGTAACAGTTGCGCCAGTGCAATTTCCTCTTACATTTATACCTGCATATACAGTATCAGAGATTTGATTGTAGCTTACAGCACTATTATCAGCAGCAGCATCCAACCATATCCCATCATACATGGTATTGCCACCAGCAATCACATTATAGCTTATAGTTGCTCCTGAACCTCCCCAGTATTGTATGGCATTCTTGCCTACAATACCTGAGATATGGTTGTAGCTGATTTCATTATTGCTTCCTGCATGATTCATCCACTGTATTGCATGCTGTCCAGATGCAGAGATATGATTATGGGAAATCACAGCATTTGAAGCACCGCTACTTGCTATTGCTTCCCAAGCAGTATTATAGAATGTGTTATATTCAACCAAAGCATTGTCTGCTCCCGGATAGATATAAACTCCGTGACCAGAGGATCCACTGGGTGTGTTTTGGATAATGCAATTTCTGATTATTGCGTTATCAGCTACATCAGAGATTATTAATCTACCACCAGTGTCCGGGTCTGAGCTGCCAAACATAAACCCATCAATAATTATATCTGAAGCATATAATGAGTATGGTAGTCCATTAGTTCTCACAAGAATGGTTTCTCCGCCTCTATCTGTGGTGCTTCCTTGAGGGTCTACACCAGCTTGAGCGCCAAGCAATGTAACGCTTTTGTCAATTCTATAACTGGATCCGTCCAAAATATCATTATAATATGTCCCCTCATGCACGATTATAGTGTCACCATCAACTGCAACAACCAAGGCTTCGTTAATTGTGCGATAAGCACCGGGCCATTGAAGCCAATCATCATCAACGTGCAGCGTATTGTCCTCGTAGCTATACATGATTTCTCCTGCTGTTAGGGCTCCGTCCCAGATGCGTACTTCATCGATTGTTCCAGAAAAAGCGAGGTAGGAACTATCGGTATAGGCACCGATATACAGGTTACCCGTTCCTTCGTAATAGATATCTGAGGTTGTTGACCCGGCCCCAACGACCGGCTCTCCGTCAACGTACAGCTTCACTGCCGAACCATCGTAGGTTCCAGCGACATGATGCCAGTCCCCGTTCCAGACAATTGAAGCGGAAGCCTGCGGAGAACCAATCCAACCACCACTATGCCCGATATAGAAGCGTATGCCACCGCTCCCAGTGTAAAGACCATAGGACGAATAACTTCCAATCCTGTCAGGTAAATACTTCGAAACGATGTATTTACATGACCCTGGGCTACCATTCCTCTTTACCCAAGCTTCCACTGTGATTTCGCTTGGCTCAAGTGAAGATGAATTGGAAATCATCACGTAGTCATTGCCATCAAAGCTCAACGCATTGCCAAGCTTACCATCAACAATCAAGCTCGCACCGTTGATCATTCCATCGTTGCTATTGTCGGTGCTGTCATAGGCAGTTGTTCCGGAATTCTCATCAAAGTGCCACAGAGCAACGAGGTTTGCAGTAGAGAGCGGTATTCCTTTTTGTCCGGTAGATGGAACCTGCCCGATATTAGATAATAATGTACAGCCAGTAAGGACAAGACTAGAAATTAAAACAATAATTATTAAATAAGAATACTTTTTCATTAAAATTCACTCCTCTCGTTTTTTATTCTTTAAAATTGAATTGAAAAATAATCTTGAATCATTTCAATAGAATCGATAAACATCGCCTCCTAAAATGAATCAAAGAATCTTCCCTTAATTCAAAATATAATTGACCGTAACAAAAATTTTGTGAATACATGGCCAGACTTAGAATTTAATTGCATTAGAAAAATTTCATAGCAATCAAAACTAAGTCTGGCTTTTTAATTAAGTTAAAATTCAAGCTTTACTTCTATTCATTTTAAAAATCTTAAGTAGTAAAGTACTTCATCAAGCTAAAAAGTCTACAAATATTCTAAAATCTTCTTTTAAAATGAATTATAGAACCATCACCTAACTCTTTATTCGGGACCGTATTGGTCAAATCCAGTATCATATGGGCTAATATATTGAGTTCCGTGTAAGCCAGCGCATGAATCGTTTTCGACTTGTTGAATAATGGCAAAAGAACCCCAGATAACGGGTCCAATTTCGATCTCATCAACAGTATACCAGAAACCACCATCAACATACGCATCTGAAGGCGCAGCAACAATCTTCACGAAGTAATTCCAACTGCAAGTTATACCATCTAATTCATATTCACCACTCTGATGGTTAGTCAACCAGGCACCAGAGCCAATGTAACTGTCGAATCCATAATGTCGGTCAAGTTTTCCATCTCCATCACAATCTTTATTAGAAAGCCAGGCATCGTTCCATTTCATCATTAAATAATCATCCTTATACGGTTGACACCAAATTGCATCTCGATAGGCATCACAATAGCCCCCGTTAAACATATGGGCTTGGTAGTTGTAACCCCATTTATCGTAACCAACAGTTATAACGGTGCCGTCAGACGCAAAGAGCGTACCACTCTGTATAGTTGTACACCCATCCGCCTTATCACTTGCTACGCCTTGTTCTGCAGGTGGAGCTGTCAGCAAACCACATCCTGCGACAATAAGAGCTAATGCTCCTATTACCACGATTAAATAAATTAATTTTTTCATTGAAATATACTCCTTTGTATTTTTTTTAAAATATACACCTTTGTATTTTAAAAATTAAATTAAAAAGAAAATTTAAAATCACTTCAACACAATCAAGGGACATCGCCTCCTTCGCCATTAATTATTTTCTTTATGATGCTTGTTATGAAAATAAAGTAATTCATTCTCGATTAATTTAAAAGTAACCTGTTTTTTAATCCTCAGCCCTTTTCTTCAACTAAAGATCTTTTCTTGCAGGTGATTTGGTAAATGCACCATCGCTTCCTTTAGTTGCTTTCTCGCCTTAGCTCCCAATAAAAAAGACCTGACCTCCGATAAGAGCCAAGCCTCTAATTTTCTTAATTTATTTTTAGAATATTTTGTTGTATATTTGCAATCTTATAATACTTTTGCTATATTAAATTAAGAGCTAGAGGAAC
>DAOUWX010000167.1 GCA_030666935.1 Atribacterota bacterium
AATTTAGCAGCTTCCTCATAATTTTCTATCTCTACTGCTTTCTGCATCTTTTGTTGTAACTCGTTAAGTTTTATTTCTCTTTCATCTTCCAAGGTAATTTTCTCCGTGGAAGCCTTATTTAATACTTCTTTAGTCACGTAAATAGGGGCACTCACTCTCAGGGCTAAAGCAATAGCGTCACTCGGTCTGGCATCAATTTCTTTTTCTGCTTGATTTATTTTTAATTTAACTGAGGCAAAATAAGTATTATCCTTAATATTGCAAATTACTACTCTTGTTACAACTGCGCCAAGGGAATCTAAAATATTTTTTATTAAATCATGAGGTAAAGGCCTTATTGGTTTTACTTTTTCCAAAGCTAAAGAAATCATCTTCGCTTCATAATGCCCTACCCAGATAGGGAGCCACCTTTTTCCAGTTTCATCTTTTAAAATTACTACAAAACCCTTCGTCACCGGGTCAATTGCTACACCGGAAACTTTTACCCTGATCATTTTTATCCCTCTTTTTTTATTTTATATTTTATCATATTTACTTTAAATTTTAAGTTTTTCTTTCTCTCTATATAATATATTCTACAAAAAAAATAAAATTCCTGCATAAAATTTAATTTTTTTTCAAAATTTTGCCAGTTAGTGTCAATTTACCAATAAATTAATTTACCAATTGACCAATTCTCCAATTCGTAGGACAGGCGTATTGCAATACGCCCCTACTACACGCTATACACTAAACGCTATCCGCTATTATCCCGAGATACAAATTCTGTCTCCTGGCTCCTGAATTCTATCTCTTCCTTTCTTCACTATATACTATATACTCGATACTCGATACTATATTTAAATGTCAATTGATTAGTTTTTAAAGAAATGTTATAATTTTTTAAAATTAAAAAGAATCTTTAATTGCAACAAGTTTACAAAATACGATATGCTAATCTAAGGAGGATAACATACTCTGCTTAATTTGTGGCTCCTATTTTTAATATGCGCACTAATAATCATTTTTACAGGAACTAAACTGACCCGTTATGGAGATATAATTGCTGAAAAGACCGGATTAGGAAGGGTCTGGATTGGAGCTGCATTAATCCCATTAGCTACTTCTCTTCCCGAGATCACTTCAAGCTCCGGAGCCGCCTGGATCAATGCTCCCAATTTAGCTATTGGAAATATCTTCGGCAGTATTATGTTTAATCTACTAATTATCGCCATTGCAGACTTTGCTCATGGTCCTGGTCCGCTTCTTAGAGAAGTTACTCCCGGTCAGATTTTAACTGCCATTTTAGGAATATTTCTGTGTGCAATTGCCACCTTGAGTATGTTATTAAAACCATCGTTTCTCTTTGTAGGGGTTGGCATAGACTCCCTAATTTTAATAATTCTGTACTTTTTAGGAATTGTAGTAATATTTAAATATAGTAAAAAAACTAAACCTGATGATGTTCTGGGAGTTCCTGAAGAAAATTATACTGCCTATTCTTTGCCCTTAACCAACATCAAATTTTTAATAGCAGCCATAATAATAATCTTTACTGCTATAAAGTTAGCCCAAATAGCCAATAGTTTAGCTGACCTTACCGGATGGGGAACAACTTTTATGGGCACTATAATGTTAGCCATTATTACTTCTTTGCCAGAGCTAGTTACCGCCCTTGCGGCTATCAGAATAAAAGCTTACGACCTTGCGGTAGGCATTGTCCTGGGAGCAAATATTCTTAATATGACCATACCTTTCTTCTCAGATATATTTTATGATGGTCCGCCAATTTTAAGTGTAGTCTCACCCCAGCATATTATTAGCGCCCTAATAGCTATAATTCTTACCAGTATTGCTGTTGCCAGTGTGGTATATAAACCCAAAAGAACGGTATTTAATTTGGGAATTGCTGCCTGGTTAATTTTTTTAGTATATTTCCTGGGAATTTTCTTAATCTTTAAAATAGGAATAAAAATTTAAAAAGCTTAATACTCTCTTTTTCTCTATCTTCAAATATTTTTTCGTTCTCTTATTAAATTTAATTTAAAAATATTATTATTTAGTTTTTAACTTATAATTTAAATATCCGCTGATGATTATTAAAAATGCACCGATTATACTAAATAAATCAGGAATTTCCTTGAAAAAAAATATTCCCAGTAAAGCACTAAAAATAATTTGTAAATACAAATAAAGAGATACTAACTTTGTAGGTGCCATCTGATACGCTTTGGTAAGAGCAAACTGTCCACCTAAACCCGCTAATCCCAGTAGAAACAGAACAAATAAGCTTAATGCATCAGGAATAATAAAATTACCTTGCCAGAGTAATATTCCAAAAGATATCAAACCAATGCTATATCCAAAATAATTAACTATTACTAAGGGATGGTCAGTCAATCGCAAACGACGTACAGCTACATGTGACCCGGCTGTTGAGATTGCTCCCACTAAAGCGATAACTGCTGGATATATGTCTATACGAAACCCTGGTTTAACTACTAATAAAGCTCCTAAAAATGCTAAAATAAAAATAGTTATTTTTCTAAAATGTATTTTTTCCCTTAAAAATATACTTGCCAGGAGTATTATAAAAAATGGGCTCAATTGCCTAATGGTAACTGCATCAGTTAAGATCATAACTGTAATGGTATAAAAATAAACTATCACAGCAAAAGCGGAAAGCAAACTACGTAACAATAAAAGAGGCTTATTATTCCCCCAAAAAGAAATTTTTTTATTCTTCAATATTAAAGGAATTATTAGCATAATAGGTATATTTCGGAAAAAGATTATTTCCATTACTGGAAGATGATGTAAAAATTTCACCATTGCCGACATTAAAGAAAAACAAATTGTGGCAATAATCATCATTAAAATTCCCGTATTAGGTTTATCCTCTCCGTTCTTTTCTAAACTTAACAATCTAATTTTAATAATTATGAGCTACCTCTATATTTTATATTTTACACAATATAAAAATATAATAAGCGATTATCTTTTTAAAGTAAAGAAGATGCTATTCGAAATGGGCCTTTTATAAGAATCAAAGTATTTGATAATTAAAGTTTAATCTTTTTCAATTTTTAAATAGTAAATTTAAGTATTTTTTTGACTTTTCCTAATATATATGTTATCTTATTAAAAATTTAATATTTGTACCTCACTTTTTTCTTAAGTGGGGTAGAGGCGCGAGCAATAATTAGTACCGGTGATGAGATGAGCATCTTTGATTCGCCAGGAAAGGTATTCTTGCCGAAGCGTAAAGGCAATAGCTCTAATCTTTATGCTGGGTTTATGGTTAAAAGCCATGAGACTGTCATCAGAATCTATACCCTGGTTTCTGATGGAGCGCTATCTCATCTGATGAGAGAAATGGGGATAACTTTAATTGTTAGATTAATTTCAGGCAATTGATGGGCATAGCGTTTATCAATTGCCTTTTTGTTTATATTTTTAGAAATATATTAATATTTATTGCAAATATTACAAAAAAAGGTTATATATTATCTGTGTAATCAAAATATAATCTGTGTAATCTATTATGTAAGGAGGATGCAATGAAATCAAATGAAATGGTGTCTCAAATAAACCGGGAGGGTTTTTCCCTAAATAAATCCGGAAATTTAGAGTTCGACCGATGTGAAATTATAAAATTAGCCCAAAAATACAAGACTCCCTGTTATGTATTTTCTGAAAATATAATTAAAAGAAAATGCCGGCAATACGTTAATACTTTTTCTAAAAGAAATGTTGCTTTTGAAATACTATATGCCGGGAAGGCTTTCCTGGTTAAAGTTATGTGTAATATTTTAAAGGAAGAGGGTTTAAGCCTGGATGTTTCTTCAGGCGGAGAACTATACACTGCTCTCTCGGCAGGATTCCCTCCGGAAAAAATATTTTTCCATGGGAATAATAAATCCCGAGAGGAAATAGAATTTGCTCTTAAAGAAAAAATTGGCACCATGATGGTAGATAGTGAATATGAGCTTGACTTGATTGTGCAGATTGCAGAAAGTCTAAATACAAAAGTTGGAATAATTCTCCGGGTAACACCGGGGGTAGACACTCACACCCATAAATATATTCAAACCGGACAGGTAGATTCAAAATTTGGAATCAGTATCGACCGGGTACCTGGTTTTATAAAGAAAATTTTATCCAAAGAACATATCAGCTATAATGGTTTGCATTTTCATCTCGGCTCACAAATTTTTGATCTATCTTCTTATGTTCTCGCCATTAAGGAGCTGGTAAAACTGATGAGAAAGATAAAAGACCTCGAGGGAATAGATACGCAAAATTTAAATTTAGGTGGGGGATTGGGAATTAAATATTTAGAATCTGAATTGCCTCCCTCTATAGAATATTTTGTAAATTTAATCGTTGATAATGTAGAGAGTGAGGTAAGAAAAAACAATCTAATGATGCCAAAAATTTTAATAGAACCGGGCAGATCCATTGTAGCTGAAGCGGGTATCACTCTCTATACTATCGGTAATATAAAGGAGATACCCGGGATTAGAAAATACCTAATTACAGATGGAGGTATGGCTGATAATCCTCGACCTATTCTTTATGAAGCAAAATATGAAGGTGTTTTGGTAAATAAAATAAATAGTAACTTGCCCGAGGAAGTGGTGACTATTGCCGGGAAATGCTGTGAATCGGGAGATATTTTGATTAAAGATTTAAAACTACCTTCGGCTTCCGTGGGAGATCTTTTAGCAGTATTTAGCACCGGGGCATACCATTATTCTATGTCCAGCAATTATAATCGACTTCCGCG
>DAOUWX010000426.1 GCA_030666935.1 Atribacterota bacterium
AAATGTAATAAACCTACTGCCATAAAAAGAGAGAGAATTAAAGAGGGCAAAAGAGTGAGAGTGTGTAAAAAATGCAGCGAAATAATAGATAAGGTTTAGGAGGTTGAACTATGCCCCGATTGAAAGATAAATATTTGAAACAAGTTGTACCAGAGATGATGAAAAAATTTAAATATAAAAGCATGATGGCTGTTCCCAGATTGCAGAAAACAATAATTAATATCGGGTTAGGAAGTGCTATAAAAGATTCAAAAATTATGGATGAAGCAGTAAAGGAATTAACTGTTATTAGCGGACAAAAACCTATCATTACTCGGGCGAAAAAATCTATATCTAATTTTGGAGTTAGAAAGGATATGCCAGTAGGTTGCAAAGTTACCTTACGGAGTGATAGAATGTACGAATTCTTAGATAAATTTATTAACATAGCTATCGCCAGAATTCGAGATTTTAGAGGTATTCCTTCAGATTCTTTTGATGGAAGAGGAAATTATACTGTAGGTGTAAAAGAACAGTTGATTTTCCCAGAGATAGATTTTGATCAGGTAACTAATACTTTAGGAATGAATATTACTATTGTAACAAACGCCTTAAATGATGAAGAAGGAAAAGCCCTTTTAGAATTAATGGGTGTTCCTTTTAAAAAATAACTTACATCTAGTTTCAACCATAACCTGAATAAAAAAAGCGAATAACGTATAATTAAGGAAAAAAAATTTGTTGAATTTAAGTGTAGAGAATCGTATTAAAATACGTGTATCTAATGTAGAGAAATAAGTAAGTTACATTATGTACTAAAAAGGAGGAAATAGTGTGGCCAAAACAGCACTAGTAGTAAAAGCTAAAAAAGCACCCAAATATAAAGTAAGGAAATATTTTCGTTGCAATATTTGCGGAAGACCTCGAGGCTATATGCGAAAATTTGGTATCTGCAGAATTTGTTTTAGAACAATGGCCCACAGGGGAGAATTGCCAGGAGTAACTAAATCAAGCTGGTAAAAGATATATTTAACGAAGTATATTACAATAAATTGGAATTAAAAGAGAGGAGGATATTATATATGAGTGTTGTATCGGATCCTGTTGCTGATATGCTAACTAGAATTCGAAATGCCAACAAGGTGCGGCATGATTCTTTAATTGTACCATCATCAAAGTTAAAATTAGAAGTTACTCGTATATTAAAAGACGAAGGTTTTATTAGAGACTATAAATATAAAGAGGATGATAAACAGGGTCAATTAACCATCTATTTAAAATATATTAATAAAGAAAAAACCATTAATAATCTTAAAAGAATTAGTAAGCCTGGATTGAGAGTATATGTAAAAAAAGATGAGATACCAGAAGTACTGGGCGGTCTTGGAATCGCAATAATTTCTACCTCTAAGGGTATAATGACTGGTAAAGAGGCTTTACAGCGTCATCTTGGTGGAGAAGTAATTTGTTATATTTGGTAAATATGAATTAGTATTTAGTATACAGTAAAGATGGTTAACCCGTTAGCCAGTTTGCCAGTTACCCGGTTGAAGAATTAAAATCAAGTTAGTTAACTGGATAACTGGTAAACGGGGTAACTGGTAAACTAATAACCAATACGCAATACGTGATACGCAATACGAAAATGGGAGGTTTTATATG
>DAOUWX010000221.1 GCA_030666935.1 Atribacterota bacterium
CCCCTTATACATAGGATAAGTAGCTATAGCAGCGGGAGACAATTTAAATAATTCACCCATAGTAGGCAAACCGGGATGTTTAGCAAATCCCCTCAGCAAAACAGCATTTGCCGGAGAATGTTCCTTTAATACTTCGATAGCTTTGTCTATAAACTCATTTATTATTTCTGCAGCCTGGCCTGCTTCCGGCCTTAAAGATTCGGTATATTTTAACTTTTTCCCCACTACTTGAGGATCAGCATCAGAAAGACCTTCTTCCAAGCTTTTCCCTCTAAACACTACTACAAATCTATGTTCCATACCCGGCTTAATTATTATTTCAGCTCCCCTTATTTGGTTAATTTTATCCTGCATTATCCGACAAATTTTCTCATTTAATTCAGTAGGAATCCTTCCTGCCCGCCTATCGGTAATAATTCCTGATTCATCCATAGTGGCAAAATTTCCTCGACAGGCCAAATCATCGGAAGTAAGTTCCATCCCTATGCCCAACGCTTCCAAAACCCCTCTTCCAATCTGATACTTAATCGGGTCATAACCAAACAGAGAAAGATGAGCAGGGCCGCTCCCCGGGGTAATGCCGCAAGATATCGGGTCGGTTAACCCACAGGCAGATTCAGAAGCTAATTTATCCAGATTAGGAATAAAAGCTTTTTCCAATACTGTTTCATTATTCTCTGAAGGTAAATCACCGATCCCGTCAGCAACCAAAAGAACAATCTTTGATTTGGTCTTAATAGCTAATGATTTTATAATTTCCTCATTTACCATAGTTTTTTCTCCTTGTCTAACTTTTTATTGTTTTTATCTATTTTTTAATCTCTCTTTCAGTGAAGTATTCCTATGAAAAGTTTTATTATTTTTAATAGCAATCCATAAAGCCTTTTTAGTCCCGACTAATATCACCATTTCTTTTGCCCGGGTAATCCCAGTATATAATAAATTTCTTTGAAGGAGCAAATAATGTTGAGTCATTACCGGGATAATAACTATCTGATATTCACTCCCTTGACTTTTATGAACAGTAATAGCATAGGCTAATACCAGCTCACTTAATTCAGAAAAATCATAACAAACTTTTTTACCGTAAAAATTTACCTCTAAGATATGCTCCTCAGTATCTATATTTTTAATCCTCCCCATATCTCCATTAAAGACTTCTTTATCGTAATTATTTTTAATTTGCATGACCTTATCATTCACTCTGAAAGAGTGATTTCCATATTTAATCTCTTTCCCTTTAGGATTTAATGCCTCTCGTAGACTATAATTTAAATTATCCGCACCCGCTTCTCCTTTATACATAGGAGAAAGTACCTGGATATCACTTACCGGGTCTATCTTATAGTTTGAGGGAAGGCGGACAGTGCATAGGTTAATTATTTTTTGAGCGGCAATCTGAGGGTCTTCTTCTTCTATAAAATAAAAATCTCTTTCTCTCTCTCCTTTAAGGACAGGGTATTTCCCCTCATTAACCCGATGGGCATTTACAATAATCAGGCTCCTTTGGTCCTGTCTAAATATCCTGGTTAATCTCACCACCGGGATAGTTTCAGAATCGATAATATCTTTTAAGACATTCCCCGGACCCACGGAAGGCAGCTGATCCACATCACCAATTAAAATTAAAGTGGTTCCTGGAGAAACCGCTTTTAAAAAGCTGTTCATTAACAGGATATCTATCATGGAAACCTCGTCCAAAATTATTACATCAGTTTTAATGGGGTTTCCAGAATTTTTGATAAAAGTTCCGCTCTTGGGACTGTACTCTAATAACCTGTGAATAGTTTTTGCCTTTCTACTGGTAGTCTCACTTATTTTTTTCGCCGCTCTGCCCGTAGGTGCTGCCAGGACTATTTTTAACTTTAGTTCCTCGAAAAGTTCAATTAAACCCAAAGTAGTAGTAGTTTTACCCGTTCCCGGACCACCGGTCAACACTAATACGCGATTTAGAAGGACTTTATTGATGGCATTTTTTTGTTCTTCAGCAAAAGACAGACGGTACTTTTTTTCCAAATATTTTAGCTTTTTTTGTACATTTATATTAAATAGCTGTTGAGGAAACTTCAGTAATTCAATTAATTTTTTACTCACCTCTAATTCGGCAAAATAATAAAGAGGTAACCATACTCTATCTTCTTCTACTATAATCTCGCGGTTATTTTTTAAAATACTTAAAGCTTTTTCAACTAATAATTCTTCAACCTCTAATAATTCACTTCCGTACTTAATTATTTCAGTAACAATCCCGTAACAATGACCCTGATTGGCTAATTCGTTTAAAATATATTTAATCCCTGCTTTTATTCGGGCCGGAGAGGTAGCTTCTATGCCTAAATTTTGCGCAATCTTATCTGCAATTTTAAATCCAATACCGAAAACATCATCTACTAATCTGTAGGGATTTTCCTTTAATTTTTCAATAGCTTTATTCCCATATGTTTTATAAATCTTAACTGCGTATCCGGTAGTAATCTGATAGGATTGTAAAAATATCATCACTCTTTTAATTTCTTTATGTTCTTCCCAGGATTTACTGATCATCTCCACTCTTTTTTCAGCAATACCCTCAACTTCAGTTAGTCTTTGGAGGTCGTTCTCCAGAACTTCCAAAGTTTTATCACCAAACTGTTTTACTATCCTATCTGCGGTTGCAGGACCAACTCCTTTAATTAATCCGGAACTTAAATATCTTTTTAAACCAAGTAAAGAAGTAGGTAAAATTAATTGATAATCACTAAAACTAAATTGCCAGCCATACTTCGGATTATTAACCCATTCCCCTTTTAATTCGCAAGTTTCACCGATGTTTATAGAAGCCATATTCCCCACGATGGTAGATATTTTTTCTTCATTTCTATCCATGCTTATTTTGGCTATTACATAACCATTTTCTTCGTTTCGATATACAATTTTCTCTATAGTTCCCTGGATGGTTTCCATTGTTCTCCTTTGGAGAAATTTACCAATTCCCCGATTTACCAATTGACCGATTATATTAGTTACCCGGTTAACCGGTTTTCCGGTTATCCAGTTAATATAGTAATACACCTCTGCTCCTTGTAACTTGTGACTCACAACAGGGTAACTGGTAAACAGGGTAACTGGTTAACTCTAATTTAAATTATTTTTATATAAAATTTTCTGGTTCTAGGGCCATCAAATTCACAAAAACATATACCCTGCCAGGTTCCCAGAAGGAGATTATTATTTTTCAGTGGTATATTTACTGAAAACCCGATGATACTCGCCTTGATATGTGCAGCAGAGTTTCCTTCTAAATGACTGTAATTATCATCGAAAGGGATTACTTTATTTAACTCCATAACTATATCCTGCTTAACACTGGGGTCAGCATTTTCATTTATAGTAACTCCGGCAGTAGTGTGAGGGACAAAAACACAACATAATCCTTCTGTAATTCCACTCTCTTCTACAACATTTTGAACTTGAGCGGTTATATCTAAAATTTGTGTTTGAGTATTAGTTTGAATAGTAATTTCCTTTAACATAAAATTCCTTTTTAGTTGGAGTGCTTCCCATTAATTTTTATTTTGGTTAATAATTTCTTTACTTTTCTCAAGGTCCCTATCAGAGACTAAAATACTTACTTCAGCTAATCCATCTATGGTAAAAGGATAAACTGAACGGGTGATGTCTGATTGCAAGATACATTTAATATTACAGCTTGCTAATAAACTCTCAATAGCAAGGGCTTCATCTTCACGTGGAACCCGACAGAGTTCAACAATTTTTATATCTTTGTCTTTCTTTTCTGTATTTTCAGTCAAAATATTTCCTCCAATTAATTAGTCGTTAGTGAATAGTCGTTAGTA
>DAOUWX010000335.1 GCA_030666935.1 Atribacterota bacterium
AACCAGGCGTCTCCGTTTTCTTGTTTCCAGCCAAAAGATCTAACTTTTTCTGTATCGATAGTTCCAAATTTATCTAAAGTCCCTGGAGCAAGTAAGTCTTTAGGGTTAATTCCTTTTTCGCAGCTGTAAGTATAGGCTTTTTTATCTTTAGGATCCCAGCAAGATATTGCTACTACTTTACCACCATATTGAACAAATTTTTCGCAAGTATATTGAGCAACATTACCAGCACCTTGAATAGAAGCAGTAGCATCTTTAAAATCAATACCCAACCTCTTTAGTGCTTCTCGAATACAGTAAACCGTGCCGTAACCAGTAGCCTCTGTTCTACCCAGTGAACCACCTACTCCCACTGCCTTACCAGTAACAAAACCAGGTTTTCTATTTCTATTAATAGTATCATACTCATCCATAATCCAGAGCATATCCTGAGGATTAGTACCTACATCCGGAGCGGGAACATCTATCTCCGGGCCTACAAAATCATACACTTTCCTAACCCAACCTCGGCATAATCTTTCAGTCTCTCTATCAGATAATTTTCTTGGATCTACGACAACTCCACCTTTACCTCCACCTAAAGGAATATCTACCACTGCACATTTCCAGGCCATCATCATAGCTAATTGCCTGACCATGTCAATTGTTTCGTCTTCTGCAAAACGAAGACCACCTTTTGCTGGTCCCCGTGCGGTAGAATGTTGAACTCTAAAACCGGTAAATGTCTTGGTGATACCATTATCCATATCTATCGGAATAGTAAATTGTATGGCCCTTTCTGGCTCTCTCATAAATTCCCGTAAAGCAGGATCAAGATTAAGTGATTCAGCATTATGATCAAATTGAGCTTGCACTAATTCAAAAGGGTTCATTTCTTTTGACATTTTTATAAGTCCTCCTAGATAATTTTTTTGAAATTTTAACTTAACTTAAAAATGATTTAAAAAAAATTTAAAATTCGCAATTTTCTATATACCGTGTACCTCCCTTTTTTTTAAAATAATTTATGTTATTTGCTTTTTCTTAAACTTTTACCCGAAGATAAAAATTCATTAATTGCCCGAGCTGCTACCTTACCATCTCCTACTGCGGAGATTACCGTAGCTGAACCCCGAACAATATCTCCTCCGGCAAATATACCTTCTTTCGTAGTAATTTTAGTATCGTCATCTATCACAAAATAACCCCATTGGTTAATCTCAACTCCGGTGGCGCTTCGAGCTACGATAGGATTAGCTGAAGTTCCGATGGCATCGATAACCATATCTACTTCGATTACAAAATTAGAACCGGGAATAGGGATAGGTCTTCTTCGACCTGAATCATCCGGTTCACCTAATTTCATTTTTAGACATTCCATTCCCATAACATTACCCTTATTATCACCCAATACTTTAGTAGGGAGGGTAAGAAAATTAAAAATAATCCCCTCCTCTTCAGCATGATGAACTTCCTCTGACCGAGCAGGAACTTCTTTTCTTGATCTTCTATAAACAATATAAGATTTTTCTGCTCCTAATCTTAAGGCAGTACGTGCTGAATCCATAGCTACATTTCCTGCTCCGATAGTAGCTGCTTTTTTACCTATCTTAATCGGAGTATCGTACTTGGGAAAGAGATAGGCTTTCATCAGATTAGCTCGAGTAAGAAATTCATTAGCTGAATAAACATCATTTAAGTTCTCCCCGGGAATGTTCATAAACCGGGGAGCACCCGCTCCATTGGCTAAGAAGATGACATCAAACTCCTGAGTTAATTTATCCACACTTTTAGTAGTACCTACTACGAAATCAGTTATTACTTTCACTCCTAATTTTTCAATTTCTTTTACTTCGTATTCTACTATCGATTTAGGGAGTCGAAATTCAGGAATACCGTAAACCAAGACTCCCCCGGGTTGATGTAAGGCTTCAAAGATAGTGACTTCATAACCTAATTTTGCTAAATCAGCTGCACAGGTGAGTCCGGCAGGACCAGAACCCACTATGGCTATTTTCTGTTCTTTTTTACCAATATTTGGTAACTTTCCGTGAATATTGTTCTCGCGAGCCCAATCAGCCACGAATCGTTCTAACCGACCGATAGCTATCGGTTTTCCCTGTTTTTCTAAAATGCAAACCTGCTGGCACTGTTCTTCCTGAGGACATACTCTTCCGGTCATAGCCGGAAGGTCATCGGTTTTTAATATTTCCAGATAAGCGCTGGTAAAATCTTCCTCGACAATTTTTTCGATAAATTTAGGGATATTAATCTCCGCCGGGCAACCGGGAACACATTTAGCATTTTTACACTGCAGGCATCTTTGAGCTTCATAAATGGCCTGTTCTCGGGTGTAGCCCAAAGGTACTTCTTTAAAATTATAAATTCTCTCTTTGGGCTCTTGTTCGGGCATAGGAATCTGCTCTCTTTGCATCCTTTCTTTAGGAGGTATC
>DAOUWX010000407.1 GCA_030666935.1 Atribacterota bacterium
CATATAAAAAATTAATCAGAAGCGGAATTATAAAATAAATGTAAAAAAATTTCATTTAAGCCCCTCCTTCGTTTAGCCTTTCACAGGCTCAGGCTGACGCTTGATGATTTGTCATGCTGAGCCCGTCGAAGCATTTATTCATATAATTTTTGACACAACCCATTTATTTAATGATTAAGTTCATGAGATTCACAAAACAACTTCACTCATTTCAAAAAAAAGTATAATGCCTGTCGCCATTAAAGGCAAGGATTAAAAAAATTGGCTCTACTGGGATTCTTGTGGGTAAATTGATTAATTATTAGATTCTGGCTATGAAAGATAAAAATTTATACAAACAGATATTAGGCCTTTCGGGTCCTTGGGAAGTCATAAAAGTTGACTTAAGTATTGAAGACGAAGAAGTTGATATTGAAATCAGCTATAAGTCGAATAAGGGTACTTGTCCTGAATGTGGTGCTCAATGTTCTATTTACGATCATCGGGATGAACGGCGCTGGCGTCATTTAGATACATGCCAAATGAAAACCTATTTAATCTGCAAGACGCCTCGTATAAAATGTGAGAAACATGGAATAAAGACCATAGATGTTCCGTGGGCAGAATCTTCAAGCCGAGCAACTCTATTATTTGAAAGATTTGCTATTGACCTTTTGCTGGCTTCAAAGAACCAAACAAAGGCTGCGGGTATCCTAAGAGTCAGCTTTGATACGCTTCATCACATAATGGCCAAAGCAGTAGAACGCGGATTATCACACAGAGAGCATGAAGATATTAAACATATCGGCATAGATGAAAAGAGTATGAAGAAGGGTCATAATTATATCTCAGTATTATCAAATAGTAAAAAGCGCTGTGTGATAGAGGTCAGTGAAGGCCGCGCTACTCGCTCTGCCAGAACATTAATAAACAATGGATTAACAGATAAACAAAAAGCACAACTCGAAGCGGTCAGTATGGATATGTGGAAAGCTTTTATCAATGCGGTTCATAAAGAACTTCCCAATGCTTCCATAGTACACGACAAGTTTCATATCATCAAATATTTAAATGACGCAGTGGATAAAACCAGACGCTCAGAAGCACGCAAATTAAAAAAATCAGAAGATAAAACCTTAGTCAAAAGCAAATATTTGTTCTTAAAGAATCAGGAAAATATGACGGACAAACAATTAACCCGCTTTAAGCAAATTCAGGAACTGAACCTAAGCACATCCCAAGCCTGGGCAGCTAAAGAGAACTTTAAAGAATTCTTTAACAGTGAGACTATAAATGATGGAAAATTCTTTTTCGCAGAATGGTATCAAGACATTATGGATCGTTCTTTAACTAAAATGATTATCGTAGGAAAGATGTTAATTGCCCATTCGGAAGGTTTGCTAAATTATATTAAACACCCAATTGATAACTCTGTAGCCGAATGGCTGAACGGAAAGATTCAGGAAATAAAAGTAATTGGCAGGGGATTTAGAACGTTCGAAAATTTTAGAATAGCTATATTGTTTTTTCTGGGTAAACTAAAACTTTACCCACAAGAATCCCAGTAGAGCCAAAAATATAATAGATTATAGTATTACAAAATACTTCCAAAGGGAGAAAATATCGATTATATCTAGTAAAAGATAAATGAACTTCGTCTTCTAAAATTTTAATTATTCTTTTTGCATTTATCTCTTCTATAGCAAAATCAGTAGAATCAACAACTTTGTATAAAGAAGATAAAACTTTTTCTTTTTTAAAATATTCCTCCAATAATTGTGAATCATCTTTCATCTGCA
>DAOUWX010000252.1 GCA_030666935.1 Atribacterota bacterium
ATTAGGAGCAGCTTTAAGGCTGAAGATATTTTAGATTTGAGTTTTATAAAACCATGAAAAGATATAAAACATTTAAATTAAAATGGGAGATAATCCCTATTATCATGTTTCTGGGAATATGGGAGATAATTGCCCGATTGAATTTAATCCCCGGTCAATTCTTTTTTCCTCCTTTTTCTGATGTGGTAACAGAATTTTGGTATTTAACGGTCAGCGGAGTATTGGGGCGTAATTTCGTGAGCAGTTTAATCCGGGTCCTTATAGGTTTTTCTGCGGGTTCTATTGCCGGGCTATTTATCGGAATTATGATGGGGTGGAATAATCTGGCCAACAAGGCATTAAACCCAATAATCAGCTTAATTTATCCTATTCCTGCCCTGGGTTGGCTTCCTTTATTGATGTTATGGTTCGGTATCGGTGAAATCTTACCGATTGCCATAATATTTATCTGTTCCTTCTTCCCCATCCTTTATAATACAGTCACCGGAATTAAAAATGTAGACAAAAATTATATCTTTGTGGCCAGGATATTAGGTGCTTCTGACCTAAAAATTTTAAGTACAGTGGTCGTTCCCCTTGCTTTGCCCAATATTTTTACCGGATTAAAATTGGAATCAGGGATGGCCTGGCGAGTGATAATAGCGGCAGAGATGGTAGCTATTCCTACGGGAATTGGCGCACTGATGATGAAAGCCGAAAGTCTTATTCGCATAGACATTATTATAGTCTGTCTAATAGTTTTAGGAGTAATGTGTCTTTCTTTTGAGAAATTTTTTGCTTTTTTAGAAAAGAAGTTGACTAATCGATGGAGGTAGTATGTCATCTATCAAGCTTAAAAATATTTCTAAATATGTTTGTAAAAATGTTAACCTGAAAATATTTGATAAAGAGTTGTTGGTATTATTGGGACCGAATGGGGCAGGAAAAAGCACTTTATTGAATGTTATTGCCGGGTTAATCGACTACGAAGGTTCTGTATTATTTGATAATAAACCGGTAGACAGGTTGCCCGCTAACCAGAGGAGAATAGGTTACTTATTTCAAGAATTGAATTTGTTTCCTCATTTTGATGTAGCTGCCAATATCGCCTATGGTTTGAAGGTGCAAAATAAACCTCAAAACGAAATAAACACAAAGGTTGATGAACTTCTTCAAATAATGAAGATAAAACACTTATCTTCTCGTTATCCCAAAGAATTGAGCGGTGGTGAGAAACAGAGGGTGGCCTTGGCCCGGGCATTAGCCAATTCTCCTCGTATTTTACTCCTTGATGAACCGATGAACAGTTTGGATTATCGTACTTCTAAACATCTCAGGACTGAATTTAAAATACTGCAGAAAAAATTGGGTATCACCACCCTTTACGTTACTCACAATTTTTATGAGGCAGAAGAAATGGCCCAACGTATTGCCGTGCTCGATAGAGGTAGAGTAGAACAGATAGGTCTTCCCAAGGAAATATTTTTTCATCCTACAGAGGCGGTTAATGATTTTATCGGGGCACCTAATATTTTAACCTGTGATTATTGCAATGGATTAAGTTTTGGGTTGGTAGAGGTAAAATGTAGCGATATTTCGCTGGTAGTTTCCAGTGAAAGAGAAAAAATAAAGAAGGTGGCAATTTTACCGGAAGATATCTACCTTTCTGATATCAAACCTCCCGGACCTGATGTAAACAGGATCAAAGGAAGATTAATTGAAATTGAGGAATCATCTTCTACAATCTGCTGCACGGTAGTAACCGGAAAAAATTCTCTGAGGGCAAAGCTGCCTCAGGAGATATTTACCAGCATGAGTTTGAATACCGGTGATGAAGTGTGGTTAATCCTTGCCCTGAGAAAATTAAAAACCATCACCGATGGCGAATAACCTTTTAATTAGAAAAATAAATTTATTTTGAATGTCCGCAATTGTTAAAAATTTAATCTGTCTTAATTAAGAAATAGGGAAAAGTTTAAAATTTTTTAAAATTTTATTTTAAGAAAGAAGGAATTTTTCAATGTTATATGATATAGTAATTATAATAGCTATGTGAAACAATATTCTATATTATGGAACATAGTTATGAAAGGAAGTATATATATGAATTCAATCGAGAAATCTATACAAATTTTAAATTATCTTAGCTATATGGAAAAAAGTGTAGGGATAACCGAATTAAGCTCAAAGTTATTATTTCCCAAGAGCACAGTTCACAGAATATTAAAAAGTTTATTAAACTATTCTTTAGTTGATCAAGAAAGAGATACTTCTAAATATAGATTGGGATTGCGTATACTTGAATATTCAAATTCATTTTATAATTCATTTGATTTCCGGCAAATTGCAAAGCCATTTTTAAAAAAAATATGCTTGGAAACCGGACTTACTACTTTTTTAACTGCTTGGTATAGTGGTCGGAGTATTTGCGTAGATTCAATTGCTCCCTCTAAAAATGCAAATACCCATCTTTTCGTTGAAACCGGAAAGGAAATGCCTTTTCATTCCGCTGCTTCTGCAAAAATGCTTTTAGCCCACCAACCTTCTGAAGACATTAAAAGAATTATTAATGAAAAAACTCTTCCAAAATATACCTCAAAAACAATTATTAATCCTAAAAAATTAGAAGAGCATCTATCAGAGATTAAGCATAAGGGTTTTTCTATTTGCAATGAAGAACTTGAAGAGGGAGTAAAAGCAATTTCAGTCCCTGTTAAAAATATTAATAAAGAAGCAATAGCCAGTATTACTATTACTGGATTATCTAAGAGGATATCCAGTAGTAATACTAAAAAATTTATTAAAATTTTGGTTAATTCATCGCAAGAATTATCCGGTATGTTGGGATATAAAGAAAAAAATATTTTTTAAATATGTTAGAAGTAATGTGGGTACAATATACTTATTTTAATCTGACAGGAATTAAGAGCAATTAAAATAAATAATCCAA
Organism: Atribacterota bacterium; assembly: GCA_030666935.1. Classification (GTDB taxonomy): domain Bacteria; phylum Atribacterota; class Phoenicimicrobiia; order Phoenicimicrobiales; family Phoenicimicrobiaceae; genus Sediminicultor. Next base: position 2,930 of record DAOUWX010000252.1, read on the forward strand.
TAATATACAATCTATATTTTGGAAAATAAATTTAAGGAGTAGTTGAAATGTTAAAAGGAAAAGATATTTTAAATACTGCTCAGTTTTCACTTCAAGAATTAAATTTGATTATGAACACCGCTGTGAACTTTGAAAAAAGGGTCAAAGACGGAGAAATTATTAGAAACATGGAAGGTAAAGTAGTAGCCAGTTTATTTTTTGAACCGAGTACCAGAACCCGTCTTTCTTTTGAAACCGCAATAAACAGATTAGGCGCCAGAGTGATTACCATGGCTAATGCAGCAAGTTCTTCTGTATCTAAAGGAGAAACTTTGGCAGATACTATCAGAACGATTGATGGTTATGTAGATGTTATTATTATGCG
>DAOUWX010000070.1 GCA_030666935.1 Atribacterota bacterium
AAACCTTTTAAAAATGTAAAAAAGATATACATAATAAACATAGCAGAGAAAATGACCCTTGAAGCATCAAATTGTTTATTAAAAACCATTGAAGAACCACCTTATTACGCAATAATAATTCTTCTTTGCTCACAGATAGATTCAATTTTGCCTACTATAGTCTCACGTTGCCAGATAGTAAATTTTGGATTAATATCCTCCTATAAAATAAGAGAGTTTTTATTAAATAAAAATAATGATTTAGAAAAAGAGAAAGCTGAGATAATTTCCAAATTAGCTCAAGGGAGCATTGGAAATGCTTCAAGATTGTTATCAGATAAGGAATATTTTACGAGAAGAGAAGAAATATTAAACTACCTATCAGCAATATCTCCTGGAAAATACGGTGACGATATTTTTACAAAAGCTGGAAGGATAGTATCTGAAATATATAGAATAGAAGAGATTTTAGAAATGATAAAATTATGGTATCGGGATATTTTAATTATTAAAAATACAGGAGACCAAAAGCATGTTACCAACTGCGATAAATTAGAAATACTTATTGAAAAATCTAAAATCTATTCTCAAGAAATTCTAATTGATATTTTGGATTATTTAGAACAGATAGAAGAATATTTGATAAAAAATGTAAATACACGTCTTATTCTAGAAAGATTATATATAAAGATGGTAGGTGTTGAGTATTGCCTAAGGTAACTGGTTTAAAATTTGCCAAAACAAATTATATCTATTATTTTAAAATTAATAATAAAATTAGATTAAAGAAAGCCGATATTTGTTTAGTAAAAACAGCTATTGGTTTAGATTTGGGCAAAGTAGTGATTCCTTACAAATATATAAAAAATGATGAAATAGATACCCCGCTTAAAAATGTAATTAGAAAAGCGAATAAAGAGGATTTTAAAAAACTTGAAATAATAAGGAGAGAGGAAATTGATGCATTAAATATCTGTAAGGAGAAGATTAAAAGATACAATTTGCCTATGAAATTAGTTTACGTAAAGTATTTATTTGATAAAAGTCGTCTAATATTCTATTTTGTTTCTACTCAACGAATAGATTTTCGAGAATTGGTTAAAGACTTAGCAAAAATCTTTAAAACTAAAATCGAGCTGAGACAGATTGGAGTAAGAGATGGAACAAAATTAATAGGTGGAATGGGGATTTGCGGGAGAGAAATATGTTGCGCTTCCTACATTCAAAAATTTACTCCAATTCATATTAATATGGCAAAAATACAAAAAATTGCCTTGAATCAATCTAAAGTATCAGGCCTTTGCGGTAGATTAATGTGTTGCCTATCTTACGAATCTGAGTTTTATAAAGAGTGCCTAAAAAAGTATCCCAAATTGAGAGATAATATTAAAACAGAAAAAGGCATAGGAAAAGTCATAGAAATAAATGTATTAAAAAAATATATTATAGTCGAATTAGAAAGTGATCCCAATAGCAAGAACGGTGGTATTAAGAAAAGAATTAAGGTACCCGAAGAAGAATTAGAAGAGCTCGTAATAAAAAATAAAAGTAAGTAAAATAATAAAGGTGATGAGTAGATCGATTAACCTATAGACGCCAAAATGAAACAGTATATATTATATAGCAAAGAAAAAGGCGGATAGCGGATAGTGTAGAAGATACAATGATGAGTAATAAAACTATAGTTCCAAATTTACAAAAAAAGATTTCTTGTTACAAGTTATACATTACACAATTAGACTGCTAATTAACTTAATTAACTTAATTAATTGGTGAATTGGTGAATTGACTAATTGATTCATTACTTAATCTAAAATTGTGATTTTTAGTTTTTCGTTTTAAATTTTTTCGCTTTATATAATGTGATAGATAAATAATGTAGTAAATGATAGAAAAATATGATTATACTCCGTAATAATGAAAAAATCGAAGATCTAGAAGATAAAGGACTAAAAATTATTCAGGCAAACGATTCATATCGTTTTTCAGTAGATTCTATTTTACTGCTCAATTTTATTAGAGTTAAAAACTATGAAAAAATTGCTGATTTAGGTACTGGTTCTGGAATAATCCCTCTGCTTCTGTTTGGTAAAAGTAAAGGCTTATCTATTTATGGAATTGAGATACAAAAAGATTTAGCGGATATGGCCAGGAGAAGTGTAGAATTAAATAAATTACAAAATGATATAACTATAATTCAAGAAGATTTTAGAAACCTAAAAAATATTTTTAGAAATCAGGAATTTGATGTAGTAGTAAGCAACCCTCCTTATATTTCTCTGGGGCAGGGGAAGATTAATCCTTCGAGTAGTAGAGCCATTGCCCGGCACGAAATAAAAGGTGATTTAGAGGACATAATTTACGTAAGTAATTATTTGCTAAAGAATAAGGGAAGAATTTATTTAATTTATAGAAGTGCGAAACTAATAAAATTAGTAATAGCTTTAAAAAAATATGGTATCGAACCAAAGGTTGTAAAATTCATTCATCCCCGGCAAGGAGAAAATGCAAATCTTGTATTATTAGAGGGAATAAAAGGGGGAAAAGAAGAATTAAAAATCGAGAATCCTATATTTCAATATTGACGAAAAAAGTGGAGATGAATAAGTGTTTTGGATAAAAATGAAACAAGGGGAATTTTATACATTTGCGGGACACCTATAGGAAATTTAGAAGATATAACCTTAAGGGCTTTAAAGATTTTAAAAAAGGTAAAATTGATTGCAGCTGAAGATACCAGACATACAAAAAAATTATTAAATCATTACCAGATAAATACAAAAGTTACAAGCTACTATGAATATAATAAATTTAAAAAAGCTCCCTATTTGTTAGAAATATTGAAAAATGGTCAAGATATCGCTCTGGTATCCGATGCAGGCATGCCGGGAATTTCCGACCCAGGATATATATTGATAAATTTAACCTTGAAAAATAATATAAAAATAATACCTGTACCCGGTGTTTCGGCATTGATAACTGCTTTAGTTATATCAGGATTACCTACCGATAAGTTTGTTTTTGAGGGATTTTTGCCCCGTAAAATTAAAGAGAGGAAGAGATATTATAAGAGTATAGAAAATGAAGAGAGAACCATTATTTTCTATGAAACCCCGCATAGACTAAAAAAGGCACTTAAAGATATGCTGGATGTTTGGGGAGAGAGAAAAATAGTTATAGCTCGTGAGTTGACCAAGATGTACGAAGAGATAATTAGAGGAAATCTGAGCCAGGTTATAACCGAAATAAATACAAAAGAGATAAAAGGTGAAATTACCCTGGTTGTTCAGGGGGGAATTAAGAAAAAAGAAAACGATATAATAGATTTTTTAAAAGATGAATGTATAATGCAAGAATATTTAAAAAAATTAAAAAAACAGGGTTATTCAAATAAAGATATAATAAAAATTACTCAGGAAAAATTAAATATTCCAAAGAATCTAATATATAAAAAATTATTAGAAATGAAAAAATAGCGAAAAATGCAAAGCGAAAAGCGCAAAACCAAAGCTCAAAACTTAAAATTAAGAAAATATTTAAAGTTCTAATTATATTTTCTCGCTTAAAATCATAAGCTTTAATGTAATAGTAGAGTTCCATTTAAAGAACTTACAAAGATGAATAAAAAATATTTAAGATGAATTAAAAAGCAATACGCAATACGATATGCGATATACGAATAAAAAGTTTTTAGTTTTAAATTATGGTTTTGCGCTTTGCGCTTTAAGTTTTTAGCTTTTTAATTTACTTCAGACCCATACGCTAAAATATTACACAAGTAGGAAAGGTAAATAACTATGGATGAAAAAAAAGTATCTAAAAAAACATTTTATATAACCACTCCTATATATTATGTAAATGATGTGCCACATATCGGACACGCCTATACCACTATAGCCGCAGATGTTCTGGCAAGATATAAAAAATTATCAGGATATGATGTTCTGTTTTCCACCGGTACAGATGAACATGGTCAAAAGATTGCTCGTTCAGCAGAAAAGGTAAATATAACTCCTTTGGAGCTGGCAGATAAGGTGGTATTAAAATTTAAAGATCTCTGGCCCTTGCTAAATATAAAATATGATGATTTCATACGCACAACTGAACCAAGACATATTAAAGTAGTTCAAGAAATATTTAATAAATTGTATGAAAAAGGTGATATTTACAAAAGTGAATATGAGGGTTGGTATTGCGTCCCCTGTGAGACCTTTTGGACTGAGACTCAGTTGACGAATGAAACATGTCCTACTTGTGGGAAGAAGATTGAAAAGATAAAAGAGGAAAGCTATTTCTTCAAAATGTCAAAATATCAAGATCAGATATTATCATATTTTGAAAAAAATCCTCAATGCATTCAACCGAAAGCAAGAAGAAATGAAATTATAAGTTTTGTAAAGGGCGGCCTTAAAGATCAAAGCATAACCAGGACAAAAAAAAGCCTAAAGTGGGGTATAGATGTCCCTTTTGATAATAATCATGTAATTTATGTCTGGTATGATGCTTTATTAAATTACATTACAGTAGCAGGATATAATATGGATAATAAGAAATTTGAAAAATATTGGCCGGCAGATGTTCATCTGGTTGGAAAAGATATATTGAGATTCCATACTGTTATCTGGTTTACCATGTTAATGGCAGCCGGGATTGAACCTCCCCGAATGGTCTTTGCTCATGGTTGGTGGACTATAGAGGGAGAAAAAATGTCAAAATCTAAAGGAAATGTAGTAGATCCTTATAAAACGATAGAAGAATATGGTGCCGATGCCTTTAGATATTTTTTGATGAGAGAGGTTTCCTTTGGGCAGGATGGTAATTTTTCTAAAGATTATTTAATTAATAGATTAAATTATGACTTAGCTAATGATTTAGGGAATTTAGTAAGTAGAACTGTAGCGATGATTACCCAATACTTTGATAAAATAATTCCTCAAACGGGGATAAAAAAAGAAGAGTACGATGTAGAGTTAAAAAATTATGCTTTAAAAACTATAAAAAAGTATTATACTCAAATGAATAATTTAGCTCTAAACGCAGCCTTAGAAACTATCTGGCAATTCATAAGAAGAACTAATAAATATATTGATCAAACTGAGCCCTGGATATTAGGGCGCAACAGTTCACAAAAGGAAAGGTTGTCTACTATTTTATATAATTTGGCTGAATCTATACGCTTATCTACCATTTTAATTTATCCCTTTATGCCGGTAAAAACAAAAGAAATTTGGGAACAGTTAGGATTAGAAAGTGATTTAGAAAAAATAAGGTTTAATGAAGATGTTTCTTGGGGAAAATTAAAATCAGGAATTCTGGTTAAGCCGGGGGAAATAATCTTTCCGAGGATTGATAATAAAAGGAAAATCTCAAAAGAAGTAAAAGAAGATAAAGTTAATATCATATCTTATGATGAATTTAAAAAAATCGATTTAAAAGTAGGAAAAGTTATTTCTGCTGAAGAAGTACAAGGAACAGATAAATTACTCAAATTAGAAATAAGTTTAGGGTCAGAAACAAGAACTATTGTAGCTGGAGTAAAAAAGCATTACTCTGCGGAAGAAATATTGGGGAAGAAAATAATAATAATAACTAATTTACAACCTGTAAAGCTTAGGGGAATAGATTCTCAGGGTATGCTTTTAGCTGCGGTTAATAAAGATGATGTAGTTTTATTAACTATAGATAAAGATATTACTGAAGGAAGCAAAATACAATAAATTAAATTACCACCCATGAAAAAAATACTCAAGGAGGGATATTTATGGCTACTGCAAAAAGTAAAGGAGAAAAAGTTGATATGTCAAATTCGTTTAGAGAAAATATTAACAAAAATCTCGGATTAATATTTATAATTTTTATGTGTATCATAATTATCTTATTTGTTAATCTGCAGATAAAAGTTAATAACTTAAGTTTACAAGCAGAAAAATATATTGAAAATGTTAACTTAAAGAATGAAGAGATAATTAATGAAGTGGAAAACTTAAGCAGGCAAACAGAAAAATATATTGAAAATATTAATCTGAATAATGAGAAGACAATTAGCAGAATAGAAGATTTATCTAATGAAGTAAAAAAATATAGTCAAGTGAAAATTAGTAGAGATCAATTTACAGAAATCTATATGCAATTACAAGAATTAACTGGAATGATTTCCAATGAAGTTAAAAGAGAATATTATATTACAAAAGCAGTAAAGGAAATTTCTAAAAATAATTCTACCTTAGACAGTAAATCTATATACGAGATATCTAAAACTATTTATGAAGAATCCATAAGATACAATTTTAATCCCTTATTAATAACTGCCATAATAAAAACAGAAAGCAATTACGATCCCAAAGCCATTTCAGATTCTTATGCTTATGGATTGTGTCAGGTAAGAAGATTCATTGCCCCAGAGTTAGCGGGAAATATTGGTATTGAATGGGATGGCGCAGAAAAGACATTATTCGATCCCATTAAAAACATTAAAATCGGAGTATATTATTTATCTATGTTAAATAGAAATTTTAATGATTTAAAAACCGCTGTCATTGCCTATAACCAAGGACCATACAATGTACAGGAACGGTTAACTAACAACCAGGAATTGCCTGATAATTATGTGAACAAGGTATTAAACTACTATGCTGATTTAAGAGGATTTAGTTTAGAAGAAGTGCAAAACGAGATTAAAGCTACTGATTAAAATAGTCGTTAGTTAGTGAATAAATCTAGTGTGGAGCGTACAGCGTTTAGAAAAATTCAGTGATGAGTAATGTGTAATGAGTAACAGGTTACGGGTTGCAAGTTGCGAGTTTCAAATTTAAAAAAGCCTTTATTTACAGTGAACTAAAAACTAGTTTTGTATTTTGTATTTCTTGTCTTTAATCGGTCAATCGGTCAATCGGCAAATTGGTCAATTAGCTAATTTGCTTATTGTAAAGAATCCAAAAAAGTGATATAATTTCTTAAAATAGAATATTGAAGATTAAACTTTTTCGGGGCAGGGTGAGGTTATGCTAAGAGATAACCAATTCCCGACCGGTGGTAAAATTATTCTCCTCGCTTATAATAGAGAAGACTGAGAGGAGGTAATAAGCCCACGAGCTCGATATTCACTATTGTGAGTACCGAACAGATCTGGTGAAAAGCCAGAGCCGACAGTAAAGTCTGGAAGGGAGAAGAAGTAATTTATTTTGAATAAATATTATCCCCGAAGAATGTAAATGTCTTCGGGGATATTTTATTATTAATAGAAAATATTTTTAAATTTAAATCAATTGTATAGGAATTTTCTTTTTATGTAAGCTCTAATTAGCGTATAGCATATAACGAAAAACGAAAAACTATATCCGTATCTCGTATCTCGTGAATCGTATCTCGTAGATAAGGTAGAAGCCAGGAGACAGAATCCAGTATTTAGAATCATTTTAGACTACAAGGCTCTATTATTTGTTAAGTTATTTTATATTCTTCTTACTCCTGACTACTGAATTCTTAACTAATAATCATAGTTTTTCGCTTTTCGCTTTGCGTTTTTAGTTTATTGATTTATCCTATACGCTGAACCATTCACTAACGACTAATTTATGAATATAGTAAAAAAATTTAAATAAAAGGAGAGTTAGTTATGAAAAGTAAAAGAATTACAAGCATTGGATTATTAGTTGCCTTATCGATTGTAGTAGGGTATTTTATTCATTTTCCCATTTTGCCCCAAGCACCGTTTTTATTATATGACCCAGGGAGTGTATTCCTTCTGATCGGATCATTTAAACTAGGTCCAAAAATTGGTGTTTTGATGTCACTAATTACAGCTATGCTTTTTGCACTTATTACCGGGCAAGGCGGTCCTTATGGCGCTTTGATGAATTTTTTAGCAACGGGAACTTTTGTATTCGTATCATCTCAAATATATTTCTTGCATCATAACAAGAAGGGAGCAATTTTAGGATTAATCTTGGGAACATTAGCAATGACCTTAATAATGGTCCCGGCTAATTTGATAATTACCCCTCTTTATTTAGGGGTTAATAGAGATATTGTAATTAAGATGTTAATTCCAGCTATTATTCCCTTTAATCTTCTAAAAGGAATCATTAGTGGTGTATTAACTTTCATTTTATATAAAAGACTGTATCCTTTAATAATTAACAAATAAACCTAAATTAATTATTTTTGATATATTAAAAAATAAATATATAATGAAATAAAATTAAAAACTTAAGGCGAGAAGCGCAAAACTATAACTTAAAATTTAAAAACCATTTACTCGTATATCGCATATAGTATATCGTATTGCGCATTGCGTATATAGTTACCCGGTTATCCTGTTTATCAGCTAATATCAATTAACCAATTTACCGATTCGCCAATTTACCAATTGACCAATTAACTAGTCGATAGTGAATAGTCGTTAGCCGTTAGTGTAAAATATAAGTTGCAATATATAAGATGCAAGTTTATTCATTTATCCAGCTAACTATC
>DAOUWX010000408.1 GCA_030666935.1 Atribacterota bacterium
GCTTCCTACGAAAAATTTTAAGTATGGAAATTTTGATGGTGCCGAAAAAATATCAGGAGGATTTATGGAAGAGACCATAGGGGTTGGACAAGAAGGCTGTTATGCTTGTCCGGTAAGATGTAAGCATTCGGTAGAAGTTAACGAGCCTTATGAAGTCGAAAGAAAATATGGCGGACCAGAGTATGAAACCATCGGAGTATTTGGTTCATCTTGCGAAATTAATGATATAAAAGTGATAGCTAAAGCCAACGAATTATGTGGTAAATATGGGTTAGATACAATTTCCACAGGCGGTATGATCGCTTTTGCAATAGATTGTTATTCTGAGGGATTATTAAAAGATTTAAAAGGAATTGAGCTAAAATATGGAGATGCTGAAATGATGCTTCAATTAGTAGAAGATATTGCCAGGAGAAAAGGATTGGGAGATATTTTAGCTGAAGGTGCAAAAGGTGCCATTAAGATATTAGGCAAAGAAACAGAAAAATACGCTATGCACGTAAAAGGACAAATGCTCCCTGCACATGAACCTAGAGGAAAAGTGTCAGTTGGTCTTAGTTATGCTGTTGCACCTCAAGGAGCAGACCACATGACTGCGGAGCATGATACGTGTTTTGAAAGTGAAAATTGTTTTCTTGAGCAGCTACATCCTTTAGGAATACTGGAGCCTCTTGGTGCACTTGATTTAGGTCCTAAAAAGATTAGACAATTTGTATATTTACAGCAACTGTCAAGTTTACATAATGTATTATGTATATGCACATTTACCTGTGCAGTATTAGGAGCATTAAGGCTTAAAGATATGTCTGATTTAGTGGAGGCGGCAACTGGCTGGGAAACGAGTGTTTGGGAGCTTATGAAGGCGGGAGAACGTGGAATTAATATGGCAAGAATGTTTAATATTATGAATGGCTTTACAAAAGAGGATGACATGATACCCGAACGATTTTTTGAACCATTAGAAGGAAAAAATCCATTAGAAGGAAAAAGTATTTCAAAATCTGAATTTATTAAAGCACGAGACTATTATTACGAGATGATGAATTGGTCAGAACAGGGTATTCCTCGAGGGGCAAAATTAGATGAATTGAACATCGGATGGATAGTAAAATAGATAAGGGAAATTATTACTATATTGAAAAAAATGAATTATGTCAATGATATAATTTTGACATTAGTTTTCAAATTAGAATTAAATAAAACAAAAGGAGTGATCTAATAATGAAGATGAAAACAAACCCTAAATATTCTGCAGGACTTTGGGTATTTTCTAATCCGGGAGACAGGTTTGTTCGTGCTGGTTATAAGAAACCGATTACAACCGAAGAACAATTAAAGTTGGCGAGTAAAGTTAAAGGGATACAGGGAGTGGAGTTACAGTATCCATCTTCTTTCACTATTGAAACAGGTAAAATAAAAGCTCTTTTAAAGGAATATAATCTTCAAGTTTCGAGGATTACCTTAAATACTTTCAGTGATCCAAGATGGGCAAAAGGGGCTTTTACTTCTTCTGATGAAAAATTAAGAAGAGAAGCTATCGATCGTGCAAAAAAGACCATCGATATGGTAAAGGAATTAAACGCTGGCGGTATAACCATGTGGCTCGGTTCTGACGGATTTGATTATCCTTTTGCGGTTGATTTTTCAAGACAATTTGATTTAATGGTAGCCGCAATCACTGAAATTGGTGAATACGATAGAACAGTAAAAGTCTCTACAGAATATAAACCGAGAGAACCCCGTACTCATCAATTAGCCGGAACTGCCGGACAGTTA
>DAOUWX010000309.1 GCA_030666935.1 Atribacterota bacterium
AAAATGACTGCTAAAAAACCGTTTAGCACTCCCCATAGATTGTTTTGCAAAATTAGATAATAACCTTCATTATTGATTAAACCTAAAGCTGATATAGTAATGATATTAACTCCGGCAATAATTAACCCTGCACGGGTCAGGCTTGACCTTTGGGTGATTTTCCGAATACTATATATAGCTACAATCCCGCTAATTACCGAGACTAAACTATAATTTAATCCGCCGCCCGGAATAAATCCTATTAACAAGCTTAATATCACGGTAAGTAATATGGCAATATTAGAATTTAAAGATATGGCAATTAACATTGAGGCAGAAGCAATAGGCATCAAATATCCTGATGCCTGACTTGCTATTTTAGCAAGCAAAACAACAAAAATAGAAATAATACCCAGCAATATCAGTTTGTTTACATTTTCATAAATCTCAGGATAAAAGTAGCTTAAATATAAAAAGACCACTAAAAGGCAGATCGCTGTAATCATAATTATTCCTATAATGTTGGAAAAATTTATCTTGGGATTTTTTAAACCTAAAGCATTAAGAATGGCAATATCTTCCAAAGTTGCCACTTCCCCTTTTCTTATAATTATCTGTCCTTTTTGAATTGTTCTTATAATATCATCTACTGAAGCGATAGCTTCCTGACGTCTTTTTTCTGTATCTTCTTCATTTAAAAATAAACTCGGTAAAAGCAAAGAGGTAGCAATCTCACTGGCAATCAGGGCATCATGATGATCAAGGGAAATCTCGCTAATTTCTCTAATTAATTGTTTTTTAGCGAGTCCTAAATCACCTTCTTTAATCCCTTGTTCCATAATTTTTCTCAAAGAACTTTTAATATCTACCCTTATTTTCTCTAAAGATAGATTATCCAGTCGAAGACAACCTGTTATGACCTGTTCACTAATATATAATCCTAAATATTCATTTATTTCATTAGCCATTTCGTTTAATTCATCATCTGTAACTATCCTATCGGTCTGTATTATATGGGCAGTAGTCTCCTTAGATGATTCATCTATTCTCTTTTGGTATTCTTTTATCTTTAAAAAGAGGCTATCTATTTGTTTTTCAACATTTTCAATATTTGCTAAATTTAAATCATACACTTCTTTTATCGATTTGGCAGCTTTTTCTCTTAAATTTTGCGTTGCTTCTAAATCTACAAATTCAAAATCACCCGGAGATAAAATATCTTTAGTGCAGATTTGTCCTTCTCTCAAGAGAATTTTATCCGGGAAAAAATTAATAGATAGAACGAGGGTAATAGCGGTTAACAATACAAAAAATATAAATACTTTTTTTATTATATTTTTATCAGTCAATTTTTTCTTTTGCATATTTTTACCTGACATCTTATTTCTATTTCTCCATTTATTCCATTTCTCATATAGTTTCACGAGGTTGAATCACACCCCTTCCTGATTCTGTAAATCTTCCCTTTCGTAAGCGCGAATAATCTCTTGAACCAATCTGTGTCTCACCACGTCCCGATCATTAAGATATACAAATTCTATACCTTTTATCTTTTTAAGTATCTTTGCCACTCTTTTTAATCCGGAATGTTCTTTAAGTGGTAAATCTACCTGAGTAATATCTCCATTAATTATAACTTTGGAACCAAAACCAAAACGGGTTAAAAACATCTTCATTTGACCTAAAGTAGTATTTTGAGCATCATCTAAGATAATAAAAGAATTATTTAAGGTTCTTCCTCTCATATAGGCTAAGGGGGCTATTTCTATTATCCCTCTTTCCATATATTTTTGGAATTTTTCGGAAGGCATCATTTCATACATTGCATCATATAAGGGGCGAAAATAAGGGTCTATCTTTTCCAATAAATCACCGGGCAAATAACCTAAACTTTCCCCGGCTTCTACTGCCGGTCTTACTAAAATTATTCTATCTACTTCTTCATTCTTTAGGGCAGACAGAGCAATAGCTACTGCCAGGTAGGTCTTTCCTGTACCTGCAGGTCCGATAGCAAAGATAATATCATTCTTACTAACCGCTTCTATATATTTCTTTTGACCTAAAGTTTTTGGCCTAATCTCTTTATCTTTTCTAAAAACACGAATCGCGTCTTTGTATAATAATTTCCAATCTACAGGCTGGTTATTCTCAGACATTTCAACATGGTATCTTACTTGTGCCATAGAAAGTGAATGCCCTTTCCTGATTATGGAGAGAAGTCCTTCAATTATTTTTACAGCCTTATCCGTCTCGCCCTTTATCCCTGAAATAACTAACTTGCTATCATTTTGTGTTGATATTCTTATGGAAAAATACTGGTTGATAAATTTGATATTTTCATCGTATTGTCCAAATAGTTCTCTTAGCTCATCTTTATTATTAATTAATATGTTTTTACTTATATTTTTATCTTTTTCTATTATACTTCCCTACTTTCGTAAAATATAGTAAAGGAACTAAAAGTGTAAAACGCAAAGCGCAAAACATAAAGCCATAGCTCAAAATTTAAAATTCAAATATGTACTAATTTATATTGATTTTTTTATCTTTTATTTATAACTTTTTAGTTGTATGTAGAAAACTGTCAACTGAAATCCTGTATTTAATGCTAACGACTAATGACTATTCACTATCGACTAGTTAAGAGTTTTAAATTATGGTTTTTCATTTTTCGCTTTAAATTTTTAATTTAATTATGGCGAATTTTATTAATCCAAAACTATACGCTAAACGCTATACGCTATTTTCTGTTC
>DAOUWX010000223.1 GCA_030666935.1 Atribacterota bacterium
AAATAGAAAAATGTTGGATAATATATTCGAAATTGTTTGGAGCATACCGGCTGTTTTAATAGCCATTACTTTTCATGAGTACTGGCATGGTAGGATGGCTTATAAATTAGGTGATCCAACAGCTGCAGAAGCGGGAAGACTTACCTTAAATCCTCTGGCTCATCTTGACCCTATAGGAACCTTGATGTTGCTTTTATTCCGATTTGGCTGGGCAAAACCAGTCCCGGTAAATTTTAATAGATTAAATTATCCTAAACGAGATATGATCTATGTTTCATTGGCTGGCCCAATTGCCAATATAGTAATTGCCGTAATATTTGCCCTAATATTAAGGTTAAGTTATTATTTCATCGGACAAATTACCATGGCACAAGGTAGCTCTTTTTTTAATATTTCGGTAACCATACTAAGAGGTTGGTTAATATTTCTACAGACCGGTGTCATAATAAATTTAGCGCTTGCTATATTTAACTTGATTCCTGTTCCGCCTTTAGATGGATCCAAGATACTGCTGGGTCTTTTACCTTATTCTCAGGCTTACAGGTATGCCAAGTTAGAATCTTACGGGCCGATTCTCTTACTAATTCTGGTATTAAGTGGTATAATCGGAAAAGTGTTATTTCCTATTGTATTTTTTATATTTCGTTTGCTAGTTTAAATTCGTATTGCGTATATCGTAAATATGGTTAAGCGGTTAGCCAGTTTGCCGGTTACCCGGTTGAAGAATTAAAATCAGATTGCTTAACTATATCAACTAACTCTCATCTTGCAACTGAGAGCTTATATTTGAAATTAACGACTAAATAAACTGGTAAACTGGTAAACAGGGTAACTGGGCAACTAAATTAATCGGTCAATTGGAGAATTGGCGAATTGGTTAATTAGTAAATAATATATTTTAATAATAAAATTAAGAGAGGAGTATTTCAAATGGCAGGAATAATTTTTAGCGGAATGCGACCTACCGGCAAATTGCACTTAGGAAATTACTTAGGAGCTTTGGAAAATTGGGTAAAACTTCAGGAAGAATACAAGTGTTTTTTTGGAGTCGTAGATTTACACGCCCTAACTACCGGCTACGACAAAACTGAAGATATAGAAGAAAACACTATGGAGATGCTTATAGATTGGTTTAGTGCAGGTATTGATCCCGAAAGAAGTACTATATTAATACAATCTTGTGTCCCGGAACATGCAGAATTACATCTGCTTTTTTCCATGATTACTCCTTTGCCCTGGTTAGAAAGAAACCCGGTATTAAAAGAGCAGGTAAGAGATTTAGGATTGAAAGACAATATGAGTTATGGTCTTTTGGGATATCCGGTTCTAATGGCTTCAGATATATTGATCTATAAAGCGAATGCTGTACCTGTGGGGGAAGATCAAGTACATCACGTAGAGTTAACTCGGGAAATAGCCCGGAGATTTAATAATCTTTATAAAAATGTTTTCCCTTTGCCCCAGGTAAAATTGACCAAGATTCCCCGTGTGCCGGGAACTGACGGAAAGAGAATGAGTAAAAGTTTGGGGAATACAATTTCCATATCTGATCCGCCGGAAAAAATTAAAGAAAAAGTGAAGACAATGATAACTGATACCCAAAAAATAAGATTGAATGATCCGGGTCATCCGGATATTTGTGTGGTGTTTACTTATCAGGAGATATTTAATCCGGAACAATCTGAAGAAATATCTGTCGGATGTAAATCAGGAAAATTAGGGTGTGTAGAATGTAAAAGGAGATTGGCTCAGGCCTTAATAGATAAGTTTGATGGATTCAGGGAAAAAAGAAAATATTATGAAAGAAATCCGGAAATAATTAGAGAAATTGTAATCGAAGGGAGCAAAAAAGCAAGGCAGGTAGCTAAACAGACCCTCGATGAAGCAAAGAAAGCTATGAATTTAGATTATGAATAATAAAAATATAGACTTTAAGATAAAAATTAATGATTTAGATAGAACCGTAGACGAATTATTGAGAAATGTAAAAGAAGGTATCGTTGATATTGAAAAGGTACCCATTACTGAAATAATTGACCAGTATTTAAAATATGTAATTCAAAACAAGAGTGCTATTGATCTGAGCATTGCCGGTAAAAACATAGCTGAAATGGCGATAATATTAAAAATAAAATCAGAAAATCTTCTTCCTAAATTAGAAGCTAAAAGCAGTGAAGAGGAAGATGATGAATATAATGATTTTATGATTTCAAAAGAAAAAGAAGCATATCTTCAGGAATATGATAAATTTCAAAAAGTGGTCGAATATTTAAAAGAAAAAGAAGGCACCCAAAATAATATCTATTTTCCGGTGATAGAAAGCGATGATAAAGAAGGTAGTGTAGAAATACAGAAAGTTGACTTAGCAGACCTTTTAACTTCTTTGGAAAAAGTATTACAGAATACAAAGAAAGATAAATATGTGCCCTTTAAAAAAAGGACTTTTAATACCGCTTCCAAGATGAAGGAAATAATTAATCTGTTAAATGGTAGCAAAGAAGGATTATCTTTTGATTATTTCATGGAAAGAGCTCAGAGTAAGTTAGAAATTATTGTTATTTTTCTTGCCTTATTAGAACTTATATATTTAAGAAAAATAAGATGCTATCAGAAAAAAAACTTTGATAGGATAATGTTCGATTTGAAAGGAGATGCTTTAAAGTTAAAGAAAAATTAAGAAACAATACAAGGTGGGGCAATATAATAGAATGCTTATTGCTGGTATATAATAATCCATTAACCCTTGACAAGATAAAAGAGATTACCGGTCTGGAAAAAAAAGGAAGTAGATCGATTATTAATGAACTAATCTTAAAATATGAACACGATGATAGGCCCTTTAAAATATATGAAATTGCCGGTGGATATAAACTGGGTACCAAACCACAGTACTCTGTCTGGGTAAAAAAAATCTTAGAGAATAAAAGAATGCATCAAATTTCAAAAGCAGCCCTGGAAACTCTGGCCATCATTGCTTACAATCAACCGGTAACCCGTTTGGAAATTGAAAAGATAAGGGGAGTAAGCTGCTCAGGGGTATTATTTAATTTACTAAAACATAAATTTGTAAAAATTAGCAGAAGAAAGAAGGCACCTGGAAATCCTTTGCTTTACAAAGTTACCGACTATTTTTTAATGCATTTCGGCTTAAAAAATCTTAAGGACCTTCCCAAAATAAACGAAATCGGGATTAAATAAGATGATTGAAAGATTGCAAAAATATTTAGCGGGAGCAGGGATTGCTTCCCGAAGAAAGTGTGAAGAACTTATACTCCAGGGACAGGTACAAGTAAATAATTCTGTCGTTACTAAGTTGGGGACCAAGATTGAACCTCAAAAAGATATCGTTGAAGTAAATGGTAGATTAGTAAAATATAAAGAAATAAAACAGTATTCTTATATATTATTAAATAAGCCTAAAGGATATTTAACTTCTCTATCCGATCCTTTTGGCAGATCGGTTGTTTTAGATTTATTGAAAGGGGTAAAAGAAAGAGTATACCCGGTTGGCCGTTTAGATTTTAATTCGGAAGGACTATTAATTCTTACTAATGACGGTGAATTAGCTTATACTTTAACCCACCCTGCAAAAGAAGTAGAAAAGGTTTACATTGCTAAAGTGAAGGGAATTCCCTCTTCTGAAAAATTGAAAACCTTATCAAAGGGAGTTGTCTTAGAAAATAACTATAAAATATCACCATGTAGTATTTACTTGTTAAAAATTAACAAGGGAAATGCCATATTAAAAATAAAGATAAGAGAAGGAAAAAAAAGGCAGATTAGGAAAATGGGCGAATATATCGGACATTTTGTTCTAGAGCTGAGAAGAACTC
>DAOUWX010000339.1 GCA_030666935.1 Atribacterota bacterium
AAAATGATTTAAAAATTAGTCGTTAGTGTACTAGTCGTTAGCGAATAGTGAATAGTCGTTAGTATAGCACAGAGAAAAATAATAGATAGCAAATAGCGTTCATAATTGGTTAGTTAGTTATTTGGTTAATTAGTTAAGAAAATAGAAGACAGAATTCAGAAATAAGAATAAAAAAAGAAATGTCATTGCGAGGAACGAAGTGACGAAGCAATCTCGATCGGGTTCGATGAATCAAACCCCTACGGGAAAAGAAAATTTCTAAACCATTAAATAAAAGATATTAAAAAAAGGAGAGATAAAATCATGGGAAAAATAATAGGAATAGATTTAGGGACAACTAATTCTGTAGTAGCAGTTATAGAAGGTGGAAAACCTGTTATCATAGAAAACGCTGAAGGTGGTAGAACCACTCCTTCTATAGTTGCATTTAACAAAAAAGGTGAAAGGTTAGTGGGTTTGTTAGCCAAAAGGCAAGCAGTTACCAACCCTGAAAATACCATATTTTCGGTTAAAAGGCTTATTGGTAGAAGATATACTGACAAGCAAGTGCAAAAAGCAAAAAAATACTTACCTTTTAAATTGGTTCCCGGGGAGCATACTGATGTTAAGATAAAAGCCAAAGATAAAACTTATAGTCCACAGGAAATTTCAGCTATGATACTACAAAAACTTAAAAAATCTGCTGAAGACCATATTGGTGGAAAAATAGATGATGCGGTTATTACCGTACCAGCATATTTTGATGATAACCAAAGGGAAGCAACTAAAAGTGCAGGAAAAATAGCCGGATTAAATGTATTAAGGATTATAAATGAACCGACAGCAGCTGCTTTTGCTTATGGATTTGATAAGATAAAAAATGAAAAAGTAGCAGTTTATGATCTTGGTGGCGGAACTTTTGATATTTCTATTTTAGAAATAGGCGAAGAGGGAGTTTATGAGGTAAAATCAACTAATGGTAATACTTTTTTAGGCGGTGATGATTTCGATCAAAAAATAATTGATTGGTTGGTAGCTGGTTTTAAAAAAGAAAATGGGGTAGATTTAAAAAATGACCAAATGGCTTTGCAAAGATTAAAAGAAGCAGCAGAAAAAGCGAAATGTGAATTATCCTCATCATTAGAAACTGAGATTAATTTACCTTTTATCACTGCTGATGCCAGTGGTCCAAAACATTTAACCATTACCTTAACCAGAGCTAAATTAGAACAGCTTACCGCTGACCTTATTGAGAGCACCATAGAACCATGTCAAAAAGCACTTGAAGACGCTAATTTGAAAGCAGGAGATATCAATGAGATTATATTAGTTGGCGGACAAACCAGGATGCCCAAGGTACAGGAAACGGTAAAGAATATTTTTGGAAAAGAAGCAAACAAAGGTGTCAATCCTGATGAAGTAGTAGCAGTAGGCGCAGCGATTCAAGCTGGAATTTTAGGAGGGGAAGTAAAGAAAGACATTTTATTACTGGATGTTACACCTCTATCTTTAGGTATAGAAACTTTAGGCGGAGTTGCAACTAGATTAATTGAAAGAAATACTACCATTCCTACATCCAAGAGCCAGATATTTTCGACCGCTGCCGATAATCAGTCGGCTGTTGATATAAATATATTACAGGGTGAAAGATCTATGGCTCAAGGTAATACCAGTTTAGGAAGATTTCAATTGATTGGTATACCTCCCGCTCCAAGGGGGATTCCTCAAATCGAAGTGTCCTTTGATATAGATGCCAGTGGTATTGTTAATGTTAAAGCTAAGGACTTAGGTACCGGGAAAGAACAAAAAATAACTATTACTGCATCAAGTGGATTGAGTGATGAAGAGATTGACAAAAAGGTAAAAGAAGCGGAGCAATATGCTGAAGAAGACAAAAAATTAAAAGAAAAGATAGAAGTTAGAAATCAGGCAGATACTTTGATTTATACTGTGGAGAAAACTCTAAAGGAATCAGGAGATAAAGTTAGTGAGGATGAAAAAAATAAGATAACTGAGGATATCAAAGATCTTAAGGCGGCACTGGAAGAAGATGTTACAGAAAAGATTAAATCGAATATCGAGAAATTAACTACTTCCTCACATAAGCTTGCTGAAGAGATTTATAAAAAGGCATCAGAACAAGCACAACAACAAGAAGCAAATAAGGAAAGCGGGAAGACCGGTGAAGCTGACGAAAAAGATGAAAAGGGAGAAGAAAAGGTAGTTGATGCTGATTTTGAAGTCGAAAAAGACGAAGACAAAAAAGATGAAGGCAAAAAGGAGTAACTAGTCGTTAGTGAATAGTGAATAGTATTTAGTAAAGAGATAAAAATAAGCATAAATAGCGGGTAATGTTAGGATATTAGTTATCCAGTTACCCGCTTAAACAGTTTACCAGTTAAATTAGTCGTTAATCGTTAGTGAATAGTCGTTA
>DAOUWX010000191.1 GCA_030666935.1 Atribacterota bacterium
ACTTCATCTCGTGAGCCCTAATCCACATAACCGCTCCAACTTCATGGCCTTTACCTTCAATTGGGTCACCATCCATCAGGGCAGCAAAACCCCACCAGCCAGCTCTGGGAATGCCAAAGGTAAATACTCCATTCCCATCTGCCTTGATAACCTGAGTGATAAAGGGATCAGCAGGGGCTTCAACAGCACCGCTCACGAATCCACTGAAAGCAGCAGCATTTAAGTACTCTACTTCGATCTCAACATAGGGAACTGGCTTACCATCCATCTTAACAATCCCCTGAAATACGTTTCCAACCCACAGTCCATAAGGTCTGGTTAGGGGGACTATCTCAGCTTTCAAACCAATTTCTACATTCCAGTCTGTGGGCATACCCAAACCATTGACCACTACCTTAGTAATCTGGGTGATATACTTGTCCTCCATGGGTTCCCAGTAAGGAGAGGGTTCAACATAGAATATGTAATCACCAAAGCCGATTTTGTAGGTGGTCTGAAAAGCTTTTGCCCCATGATGAAAATCCAAAGGTTCGAGAGTCTTAAGCAGACTTTTCCCTTTCCCTTTATGAAATACACCAAAATCTTTCGGTTGTTCCATATCCATAGTATGAGAAGCCTCCATAGGATGGGTAAAAATTAGCTGAAGATCTATTTCTTTTGATTCTCCCTCAGTGATACAATCATCTGAAGGTAGAAGTAACTGGAAATGGGCAAAACTTATAGAACTAATTGCCAATACAAATACACAAACGAGCATTAATAAAAATTTAACTTTTTCCATGATATTCTCCTTTTTATTTAATATTGAGTCTCATTCTCAATTGTTATCTTTAAAAAAATACTAATCAATTTTTTACAATCCTTTAATTTCGGTCACATAATCCGGCACATCTAAGATGATAAGATAGGGGACATCTGGTTTACCCACTATAAGCTCACCATTTTTGTCTAATTTCTCTTCTAAAAGTATTAATTTCTCCTGATAAAATTTTTTACCTCCTTTGTCACCCTGGTAGACCTTGTCTTCCACTAACAGAATAGAAAACCCTACAGCAGATCTACCAGAAAATCCACTCTTTAGATAAATTTTCCCATCTTCTTTATCCTTTACCAACAAAAGCGGCGATTCTCTCTTCTCATCAGCTTTCAATAGAGGTCCTTCTTTTTCAACTACATGACCTGGTCCGGCATCCAAAATAACTAAGTAGGGAATATTTGGTTTATCAAGGGTAAGTTCACTATATTCATCCATTTTTGTTCTTAAGAGTACCAATTTCTCTTTGTAGAGATCTTTACCTTTTGGGTCACCTTCATAAGGCTTATCTTCCACCAAAAGAATAGTAACTCCGGCAGCCGATGAACCATCAGAAAAACCACCTTCAAGGTATATTGTTCCATCTTCATTATCCTCTACTGAAAGAAGTGGGGTGTGTGCACTAGCTGAAATAGTCAGTAGAATCCCTACCACCAACACTATAGATAAAATAGCCAATCTTCTTTTCATATTTATCACCTCCTTTCTTCCTATAATATTTCCGGTTTTTTCTTAATAAACCCCATTGTTAACATAAAAGCTATTGCTAAAATATAAAAAGCAATCATAGCCTGCAATCCACTAAAACCTAATAAGTTCCCTCCAGTAAAGATAAGAACTGCTATTCCAGCTCCCAGAATAATTGGATAAATAAGAGCAAGAAGCATCCATTTTGTTCCAGCCTCCACCCGGATCATAAGAAGAGTGGGGATGCAGGGAGGATACATAGCCATAAACAACATCATCGCCAGGGCGTGTAATGGGGTCCAACCTTTTTCTTTCTCAGCAACCCTTTCCTCAAGAGTCTCTCCCTCCTCCGATTGGTAAATACTTCCTAATACTCCTACAACATTCTCTTTGGCTGCAAAAGAACTGATTAGACCAATATTTATTTTCCAATTAAACCCTGCAAATTTAGTGATTGGTTCTAAAGAATGTCCTGCCCATCCGAGGTAGCTTCCTATCATAGTCTCTTCCTTTTTATCCATTCGAAGTCCTTTCCTCGTCCTTTCCAGATCCTTGTAGGCTTTGTAAACCTTTCCAGCATCTTTATCTCTTATTTTCTCTCCATCTACTTCATATCTCCCTTTTTTTACAATCTTAAAGAAGTCAAAGTTCTTCTCTTGGAACTTTTGATCGACTATTAGTTCGCCTTCCTCCCCCTTAGCCCCTCTTTTAGCTAACTTATAATCATCATTATATTTAATAAACTCCATCAATTTAGCACCATCTAAAACTTTTGCATAATGACTATCTCGTCCTATTTCTTCATAAAATGCCTGAATTGCCTGGTTTGCCTGATCCTCATAATAGACTTTTCTTTCCTGGCTAAGCCCAGGAAAGTTAATAAGTGCATAAACGACAATCATCACTATAATAATTACAGTTATAATTTTTTTTATAAAGAGCCATAACCTCTCAAAGCAACGGAGCATTACTCCCCCGATCGTAGGCATGTGATATGGAGGCATCTCCAGAATAAAGGGGGCGGACTCCTTTCTTTTAAGGATGGTGAGAGATAAAATCTTACTTACAGAGAGAGCTATAATAATAGTAATTGTAGCTATGAACAACATGGCCAAACCTTTATATGCAGCAAAAAACATGCCAATGAGAAACACATAAAATGGAATCTTTGCCAGACAGTTCATGAGGGGCACAATTAATATAGTTGCCAGACGAGCCTTTTCATCTTTTATAGCACGGCAGGCCATGCACCCTGGGATGGCACATCCGCCTACATATATTCCACCTAATACTAAGGGTAAAACAGACTGCCCATGAAGACCAAAATACCTGAAAATACGATCCAGGATAAAGGCCATTCGGGCCATATAGCCTGTATCCTCCAGAATAGCTATTAAAGCAAATAAAATCACAAAAATAGGTATGTAATTTAGTACCGCTATAATGCCGTCAATCACTCCTAAGGGCATCGCACGAAGAAGGGGGTCAAAAACAAACCCTTCAGAAGGAAGAATTGAAGCAATAAAATTTCTAACTGCAGCTAAAAGAGGCCAGGTGTAATTGGTAATGTTATAACCTTGAACTATGCTAAGTTGATACATAAGGTAGATAGTTATAAGTAAAATTATAGGGCCTAAAAACCTATTGCAAACAATCCGATCTAATTTATCCGTAAAGGTTTCGGGAAGTTTCTCTTCTCTTTTAGTACAGCGCTCTACAATTTCCCCAGCAGTCTCATAGTAGCGCTGAGCAATAACATTTTCTGGAGCTTCCCCATATTGAGTAATAAATTCATCCCTTTCCCGGGCAACATAACTTAAAATATCTTTTCCTTTTTTGGATTGGTCTCCCATTTTTATTTATTCTCCTTCTATTTTGCTGGTAGCTGAGTACTCAGCTACCAGCTTCTGTGCTTCACGATCATTTCCCAATAACTTTACAGCCAACCACCTGGTAGAATAACTTTTTGAAAGATTTGGATTCTCTGACAACTGTTTCTCCAGAGAGGTTAAGATGGGTTCCAGAGTTTT
Source organism: Atribacterota bacterium (assembly GCA_030666935.1). GTDB lineage: Bacteria > Atribacterota > Phoenicimicrobiia > Phoenicimicrobiales > Phoenicimicrobiaceae > Sediminicultor. The sequence goes on from DAOUWX010000191.1 coordinate 3,532, forward strand.
TCCATAATTGATGCAAAAAGGAATATGATTATAATTTATGTTTTTGTAAGTTTCCCATATGGCCTGGCGAAGCTCCTCTTTCCCTTTACCTTTGTTGGCAATAGTGGGAACAACTGCTGTTCCAAGTTGTCGACTCAATTTATCGGTGTCAATTTTGAGACCACGTCTTTGAGCCACATCCTTCATATTTAAAGCAATAACTAAGGGAATATCCATTTCCAGTAGCTGAAAGGTTAAATAAAGATTCCGCTCCAGATTAGAGGCATCCACTATATCAAGTATTAGGGCAGGATTTTCGTGAAGAAGAAAATCTCTGGCTATACGCTCTTCTAAGCTGTAGGAGGTGAGACTATAAGTCCCAGGAAGATCGACTATAACTACTTTATCGCCTTTATAATAGTAAATACCTGTCTTTTTTTCCACAGTTATACCGGGATAATTGGCTACAAATTGTCGTGCCCCGGTAAGACAGTTAAAAATGGTAGATTTACCTGAATTAGGCTGACCTGCCACAGCCACTAATATCTCATTAGATTTATTACTCATAGCAAAGTCACCTCTACACCTCTGGCTTCCGAATGACGCATACTAAGGTGGTATCCCTTTATCAAAAGATCAACAGGATCTACGAGAGGTGCATTTCGAATAACTTTTATTTTTGTTTTGGGGATGAACCCCATATCGAGCAGCCTCTGTCCGATAACACCACCTACATTCAATTTGACCACGCAACACTCTTGACCAGGTTTTAACTCATCTAAAGTCATTATTTCTACT
>DAOUWX010000110.1 GCA_030666935.1 Atribacterota bacterium
ATTAGAAGATGGTATTTTCAATATCTCTCGGTATTTAGCCACTGTTCGCCGAGAGATATTTACTTTGCCTTTTTCACTCAATAAATCTGCTAACTTCTGGTCGCTCCACGGTTTTAAACAATTCTCATTATTGATATATTCTTTTATTAATTTTTTTACTTTATCAGTGGAAACAGTGCCTCCGCTCTTCTTATCCACTCCTTTAGAAAAGAAAAACTTCATCTTAAGCAGTCCCCGGGGAGTTTGCACAATCTTGTTGTGAATCGCCCTTGACACAGTAGATTCGTGAATTTCTAATCTGTCTGCTAACCTCCTTAAAGTTAGGGGTTTTATATATAAAATACCTTTATCTAAAAAATCCTTCTGGTATTCTATTAAAGTGTCAGCAATACGATATATAGTTTTTTTTCTCTGCTCTATACCTTTAATCAACCACTTAGCAGAATTTAATTTTTCTTCAACATATTTTTTAGTATCTTTAGTTTTGTAGTCAGAAATGCTTCCCATTTTGATTAGTTTTTCTTTGCCATAAAGGGGAATATTATTACCTGCCTCTAGAATCGTTTTATAGCAAGGATTTATCTCTATTTTAGGTAAATAGCTATCATTTAAAATTACTCTATATCCCCCTCCTATTTTCCTCACTATTACCAAATCGGGAAGTATATATTTAATTTCTTTGTAGTTTCCTACTCTTCTGCCGGGTTTAGGATCAAAGGAGTTTTTAATTATATCAGCTAAAGATTGAACTTCGGATATAGATATTTTTAAATCTTTAGCAATTTTCTTAAATGATTTCCGGGCCAAATCCTGTAAATTGTATTTTATTATTTTCTCTATTCTAATATCACAAATACCCAGATATTTTGCCTGGATCAATAGACATCCTTGTAGGTTTCTCGCTCCGACTCCAGGCGGGTCAAAACTTTGAATCAAAGATAATATCTTTTTTATTTTATCTTTTTTTATATTTAAATCAAGAGAAATATCATCTAAACCAATAGTTAAATAACCGTTATCATCTATGTTGCCTATTATATATTCACCGATTTTATAATCGATATCACTGCTTACTGCTGTGCCTAATTGAACCAGTAGATAATCTTGTAATGATTCTTTATAACAAATAAAATTTTCATATCTATTTTCTTTCTCCGTTACAGGTCTATTGGGCAAAGGTCGATAATCTTTTTCTTTGAGATAACTTAACCAATCATCAAGGTTATTTTCTTCTCTTCTTTCATTTAATTCTTCGGTTTGAGTTAAAGTGCCTTCCTCTTGATTTACTTTTTCTGTTATTGAACCTGTTTCTTGTTTAACTTCTAATAAGGGATTATCTACTAATTCTTCATCAATTAAATCTTTTAGTTCAACTAAATTTAATTGTAATATATTAATTGCTTGATACAATTGGGGAGTAAGAATTAATTTTTGTTTTTGTGTCAATAACAATTCAGGTTTCATCCCGCAAACTCCACTATTATTTATATATGATTTGGTACATTTTATAAATATAATTTTTCCGAAATATAAAATGTCATTTTTGCCTTATTAAAATACAAAACAAGTCTGGGTACTAAAATTTAAATTAAACTTCATCTAAACTATAACCAATAAAGTTTTAGGATCAAAAATATGAGTCTTTTCCATGTCTAATACTACTTCCATGTCTTGTTCAACTTCTACTTGAGTGCGAGAATCCATTTTCCCTACCACGGAATGCTTTCCGCAAGTCAGGTATATGAAAATCTCTGCCCCCAAGGGCTCAATTACTTCTACTTTAGTTTTTATAGTATTAGAAGGTTCAGCATTAGGTGCAAACTGTTTATTGTAAAGATCCTCCGGTCTTACTCCAAAAATCACTTCCCTCCCGGTATAATCTGCTATTTTTGAATAAAAAGCCTGAGGAATTTTTACTTTAAAACTTTCTGCATCGATTAGATAATCTCCATTTTCTTTAACAACTTTAGAATCTATGAAATTCATTGCCGGTGAACCGATAAAACCGGCTACGAATTTGTTGTTGGGTTTTTTATAAACTTCTAAGGGAGAACCTGATTGTTGTAAGAGACCGTCATTCATTATAAACATTCTATCAGCCATGGTCATAGCTTCTACCTGATCATGGGTTACATAAATTATAGTAGCTTCCAATCTACGATGAAGCTTACTGATTTCTGCCCTCATTGCTACCCTTAGTTTGGCATCTAAATTTGAAAGTGGCTCATCAAATAAAAATACTTTTGGTTTTCTTACTATGGCTCTTCCTACTGCCACTCGCTGTCTTTGTCCGCCGGATAACTGCTTAGGTTTTCTCTTTAATAAATTTTCTATCCCTAATATTTCTGCGGCTTCTCCTACTCTTTGGTCAATTTCTTTTTTTGGAAACTTTCTTAATTTTAAACCGAAAGCCATATTATTGTAAACATCCATATGGGGATAAAGAGCGTAGTTTTGAAATACCATGGCAATATCTCTATCTTTGGGTTGAACATCATTTACCAATCTATCCCCAATATAAATCTCCCCTGAGGTTGCTTCTTCTAAGCCGGCAATTGCCCGTAAAGTTGTAGTCTTCCCACAACCGGAGGGACCAACCAAGACTGCAAATTCCTTATCCTTTATCTCTATGTTTACATTATCTACCGCGGTTACCTCTTTAAATTTTTTAGTAAGATTCTTTAAAATTACGTTTGCCATTTTAATTCCTCCTTATTAATATAATTATATTATTTTAACAATAAAATTTTAATATACCAAATTTAATCTCTATTTTATAAATATAGTATCGAGTTAAAAAAGAGAACTAGAGAAAAAAGAAGATAGGAAAACAAAAACAATAAATATTTTTTCTCTCTCTTACTACCCCATTAAAGTTTACGCTGATTACTTATATATTAATCAAAGAAATTTTCACTTTTAGTATCATAAACAAAATGACAATTGCTGAAGAAGAAAAAAATTCTTGTGGTTTATAAAATTTCCGCAATCTGAGAAATCTTCTTTAACCGATGATAAATCCCTGATTTAGTAATTTTAAAGTCTACCTCCTCAACTAATTCCTGCAAACTGGCATAAGGTAAATTTTTGCGTACTTCAGCTACTAATGATAATCTCGGTGAAATATGCTTCAAACCTATTTTCTTTTCTATTACATCAATATCGTGTAATTGTTTAGCAGCAGAAAGAACTATCTTATCTAAATTTGCTGTTTCGCAATTAACTAATCTATTTACAGTATTTAGTAGGTCTTTTCTAACTCTTATGTCCTGAAAATACAATAAAGCATTCTGAAGCCCGATTAATCTTAAAAATTCAAATATACTATCCCCTCTCTTTAGATATACTACCCACTTCTTCTTCCAAAAACTTATCCGAGAGTTTAAACCGTAATAGTTAAAAAGAGTATGAATAAAATTTGCTTCCCCTTCATCATTTGTGGAAATTTCCAAGTGATACATCTTTTCCGGATCATTTACAAATCCATTTATTAAAAAGGACCCTCTTAAATATAAATCTTTAGAAAAATTTTTATTTAAATTTAACCTTTTTTTCCTGATACACTGTTTATTGTGTATAGTCTCCTTTCCCCAGTTTAAATTAAATTCTTTTAAAATTCTCTCGGTTTCTTTAAAAAATGGAATTTTAACTTTATAATGTTTTTTTGTATTCGATAAATTTTCTTTTTCAACTGAGGGATAAATTTTAAAAACCCTTTTAATTAAATTATAAGCAGTTCGTGTGGTAGTGGGGTCTTCTAAGATAATAACTAAATTTTTTTTCTGACCCGATTTAACTATGTTCCCTTTTAATTTTATAAATGCTAGTAATTCATCCTTCTGTCCAGATATACCCTTGGGAATTATCCTGGCTAATTCATTTTTTACTCGGTAAGAAAATAACATTTAACTCTTTCTTTGGTAAATTTTTCTTTTAAATTATAAATGTTGATTTAAAAATTACAACAAAACTTATAAGTCACTTTCAATCTTTATTTCATCTTTATTCATGTCTCTGTGTTTCACAAATAGTTTATATCCTTTTCCCTCTAAATAATTTGCTAAATTGTTTATTAAAACTACCGATCTATGTCTCCCCCCGGTACATCCGAAAGCAATAGATAGATATGTCTTACCTTCTTTAACATAATAAGGGATTAAATAACTCAATAAATTAAAATAAACTTCCATAAAATATTGGGTTACAGAAAATTCGGTCACATATTTTTCAATCTTCTCATTGGACCCCGGTAAATTTTTTAATTTATCTATATAGAAGGGGTTAGTAAGAAATCTAACATCAAAGACTATGTCTACATCAATAGGAATGCCATATTTATATCCAAAAGAAATTAGGGTTATCTGAATATCCTGTTCTTTTCCTTTTATAAAATTCCTGATAATTTCATTGCTTAATTGCTTGGGAGTTAAATCAGAAGTATCTATTATTAGGCTAGCTTGTGACCTTAATTCTTTTAACTGTTCTCTCTCTGCTTGTATATTTTCCAGAATGTTGTTTGAAATGTTTAGAGGATGTTTTCTCCTGGTTCCACTAAATCGGTGCATCAACATCTCATCACTTGCCTCTAAAAATAATATCTCTCGATTAATCCCTAATTCTTTTAAATAATCTAGTGATTTGTATAAATCCTTAAAAAAAATTCCTCCTCTTATATCTACCACTAAAGCGATTTTTGATAGTTTCCCCTTTGATTTTAAGCAAATTTCGGCAAATTTGAGGATTAACTGGGATGGAATATTATCTATACAGAAAAAACCAGCATCTTCAAAGCACTTGACCGCTATACTTTTTCCTGCTCCGGACAAACCGGTAATTATTATAAATCTGGTTTTATCCAATTCTTTCTAACCTCTCCTATTTAGTCGTTAGTGAATAGTCATTGATATAAGTTTTTAGTTCATAGTTGCAAGATCCGAGATACAAGGTGCAAGTTTATTTAATTATTCAATTGCCCATCGATTTATTTAACTTTTAGTTGTTTTATTTTATTTCCTTAACTAATTAACTAAGTAACTAGTTAACCAGCTAACTAATGTTTTACATACTCTCCGGAGTTGAAATCCCTAAAATCTTAAGAGTATTAAGTAATACTATTCTGGTGCAATCGATTAATATCAAGCGAGCTTTAGTCAATTCTTTATCTTCAGTAATTACCCGGTGTACAGTATAATACTTATGGAATAAAGAAGCTAAATCATAAAGATAAGTAGTTAAAAGATGTGGTTTCCAGGTTAAAGCGCTCTTTCTAACCATTTCTTTTAAGGAAGATAGTGTTTTAATCAATTCAATCTCTTCCTCTTTATCCAATAAGCGGAGATTAACTTCTTTGTTTTTACCAGTTTTTATTCCTTCTAATTCAGCCTTTTTTATTATACTACATATCCTTGCGTAAGCATACTGAATATAATATACGGGATTTTCCATAGATTGAGATTTGGCCACATCGAGATCAAATTCAGTATGACTATCGTAACTCCTCATTAAAAAAAAGTAACGGGCTACATCTTTGCCTACTTCTCGTATTAAATCTCTTAGAGTAATGAATTCTCCTCCTCGAGTAGACATCCCTACTTCTTTACCATCTTTTATTAAAGTTACGAATTGCACAATTAACACATCCAAAAAGTCTTCGGAATAACCTAGAGCCTGTGCAGCTGCTTTCATTCTTTTAATATAACCATGGTGGTCAGCACCCCAGATATCAATTACTTTGTCAAATCCCCGTTGATATTTATTTTGATGATAAACAATATCAGAAGCAAAATAAGTGGGAATACTATTTTCCCGAATTACCACTCTGTCTTTTTCGTCACCAAATTCAGTAGACTTTAACCAGAGCGCACTTTCTTTTTCATAAAGGAAACCTCTCTGCTTGAGTAATTCTATAACCTCTTGAAGTTTATTATCTTTATAAAGTGATCTTTCACTAAACCAAACATCAAATTCTACTCCAAAACCTTTTAAATCTTTTTTAATTCCTGATAAAATTTTTTCTAAAGTAAATTTTTTAAAAAACTCTTGGGTTTCTTTATTATTTCTTCCTTTATACTTATCTTGAAATTTATCTATAACTTCTTTGGCTATATCAATAATATATTCACCTTTATAGCCATCAGCGGGAAATTCTTTCTTTTCCCCTAAAAGATTATTGTATCTTACTTGAACTGATTGACCTAATATATCTATTTGTTTTCCTTGATCATTGATGTAATATTCTTTTTCTACTTCGTACCCTGCTGCTTTTAG